>JAPLKN010000058.1 GCA_026388075.1 Elusimicrobiota bacterium | reverse complement strand
GTCGGGCGAAATGGGCGGGCGGTTAACGGGCGCCACGCCCCGTTAGAAATTGTTGGCTGAAACGTTTATTCAGACACGGGCTTAACCGTATGTCTAAGCTAGCTAAAATTTCTAACGGGGTGAGCAAATAAAGGTGGCGGCATTACACCGCCACCTAATAGCATGATTTCAATCTGCCGACAGAAGTCGGCAGCCTTCTCTAACGGGGTAAAGGAAAAAATATGAGCTTTAAAGATATAATAAACCAGGAAAAAGCAAAAAATATTTTGATTGGACAACTAAACTCCAAAAAAATTTCTCATGCTTACCTTTTTCTCGGGCAGGACGGTATCGGACGAAAAAAAACAGCCTATGAACTTGCTAAAGCCCTCAACTGCCCTACGAATTCAAACGATCAAAAATTCAATGAAGGATGCGATCATTGCTTATCTTGCGATAAAATAAAAAAACTTATTCATCCCGATGTCCAACACATAGGCTATGAATGGCAGGCCAACCTTTTGGGCGAAGAAATTGATAAACAAAAATCTATTAAAATAAAAACCATCCGGGCTCTTCAATACGAAATAAACCTCAAGCCTTCAGAAAGCAGATGGAAAATCTTTATAATTGAACCTGCAGAAGAAATAACCGAAGACGCGGCAAACTGCCTTCTTAAAACTCTTGAAGAACCTCCTAAATGGACTGTAATAATCCTGCTTGCAAAGCATAAAGAAAATTTACCTTCAACTGTAGTATCCAGAACACAAATAGTTCCTTTTCAGCCTCTGAGCGAAAAAGAAATATCTAATTTTCTAATTTCAAATCACAATCTTGCTAAAGGCGCTGCTGACAACATCGCCGTATTGTCCGAAGGCTCTTTATCATCCGCGATTAGGCTAATAGAAGAGAAGAAAACGATTCAGAGTCCGTTCTGGCCTAAAGTTAAGCAGAAAAAAATCCCTGTACATAGTATTCTTGAGGAAAGCGATAACTATACAAAGAACGCAAGCGAATTATTGGAAGAGCTTCTTGCGGAAGTAAAAAATGATTTTCGCTCAAACCCTCAAGATTATCAGTCAGTAATTAGGGAAATAATCAATTCTCAAAAACTTATTGAACAAAATGTGAACTCAAGGTTTGTCCTTGACGCGCTTTTTTTAAAAATAAATAGACTTGTTAATGTATCAGACAAAAAATGAATTATTTTCAAAAGTGTGAACTTTCACACTTTCTAAACTTTCAAACTTTTTAACGTATCTTTGAGGTAATTATGCCAATAATAGTAGGGTTAATCGTCCGAAGAATGAAGGAAAAAATTTATGCCGAAACGGCCCAGTTTGACGTTAACATAGGCGATCGCCTGCTTATAGAAACTGAACACGGCCAAGAAGTAGGACTGGTCTGCGAGCGCGAAAAAATGGTTGAAAAAGTCAAAGATGCGCTGGGTAAAGTTCTTAGGAAAATCAACGAAAACGATAAGTTAAGGTTCAAGGAAAACGAAGAAAAGTCCCACCAAGCGCTTAAAAGTGTCCTTCAAAAGATTGAAGATCATGAGCTTGAGATGAAACTCACTTGCGTTGAATATTCTTTTGACCGTTCAAAATTATTTATTTATTACACTTCGGAAACAAGAGTGGATTTCAGGGAATTGATAAAGGATCTCGGGCATATCCTTAAAACAAGAATACAAATGGTACAAATAGGAGTTCGTGACGAAGCTAAAATGGTCGGCGGAATCGGAAGCTGCGGAAGAAGGCTGTGCTGCCAGGAATTTTTGAAAGATTTTACTTCCGTTACGATTGATATGGCTAAGGAACAGGATCTTTCGCTTAATACCGCAAAACTCTCCGGCCTTTGCGGCAGGCTTATGTGCTGTCTTGCCTACGAACACGAAAGTTATAAACAGTGCAAGAAAAATCTCCCTCACGTAGGAAGCAAAATTCACACTCCTGATGGAACCGGAACTGTAGTTTCAATAAATTGCCTTAAAGAAGAAGTCGCTGTGGAACTGGCTGACCAGCAAAAAAAAATTTACAAAGCAGACAAATTGACTCCGAAATGAAGCTCCCCGCACAGTTTTGTCTAAGACAAAACTAGACGTGGGGGTTCTCCCCGCCCTCCTCCCCCTGCTTCGTTTAGCGAAGCAAAACAAGGGGGGTATTTGGCGAAGGAGAATAAAAATAAATCATGAAATTCTATCTTACAACACCGATTTACTACGTAAATGATTTCCCTCATATTGGGCATGCCTACACCACCATAGCCGCTGATGTTCTTGCAAGATGGCATCGTCTTAACGGAAAAGAAGTCTTTTTTCTTACCGGCACTGATGAGCACGGAGCAAAGATAGTTCAGGCCGCTCAAAACCAGGGCAAATCCCCCAAGGAATTTTGCGACGAAATAGTTTTGGGTTTTAAATCTGCATGGAAAGATCTTGAAATTACAAACGACGGTTTCATAAGAACTACCGATCCTGAACATGAAAAAGCGGTCCAGTTTTTTCTTGACAAGCTTAATAAATCAGGTTATATTTTTAAATCCAAGTACGAAGGGCTTTACTGTGTCCCTTGCGAAAAATTTATGTCCGAAGAAGATCTTGATAAAGAAGGCTGCTGCCCAAATCACAAGAAAAAACCCACTTTGCACTCTGAAGAAAATTATTTTTTTAAACTTTCCGCTTTCAAAGAAGAACTGCTTAAAATTCTGACTGACGAAAAAAACCCCAAGCATTTAGCAGTATTCCCCATTGAGCGCCGCAACGAAATTATCGGGAAACTCAAAACTGGCCTTGAAGATATAAGCATTTCCCGTTCCACCCTGGAATGGGGCATCTCTCTGCCTTTTGACAAAAAGCAGACTGTTTATGTATGGATTGACGCGCTTCTTAATTACATTACCGCAATAGATTATTCTAAAAATGATAAAAATTTTAAAAAACTCTGGCCCTGCGATCTTCATCTTATGGCAAAGGATATCCTTTGGTTTCATAGCGTTATCTGGCCCGCCATGCTTTTAGCGATTGATCTTGAACCGCCCAAAAAGCTCTTTGCTCACGGTTTTTTTACCATCAACGGAGAAAAGATGTCTAAAACACTGGGCAATGTAATTCGTCCCGGCGAACTGATTAATAAATTCGGCAAAGATGCCGCTAAATATCTGCTTCTTTCTCTTTTTCCTTTCGGCACGGACGGTGATATTTCATGGCAGGCTTTAAAAGAAAAATACAATGTGGATCTTGCAAACAACTTGGGAAATCTTGTTTCAAGAATAACTTCAATGGTTTTTAAATATTTTCAAGGAAATATTCCTGAAAGAAACGGCGGAACTGTTTTTTCCATCAAAGAAGAGCTAAAAACCGTTGAACCTTTGTTTGACGAGCTTTCTTTTAACATTATTATTGATAAGATTCAAAAATGTATAGACCGCGCCAACCGATATATTGAATCTTCTGCCCCGTGGAAGATGGCAAAAGAAAATAATCCGGCTTTGGCCGATATAATGTATGACCTTTTACAAACCATTGGCCAAATATCGTTATACTTATTGCAAGATAGAAAAGAAGTATTAGAAAGAGCGTTCAAACAAAATATTTTAAAAATAATTGAAATCGGCTGTGAACCTGAAATCTGGGAAAAGACCATCAGTTTTGCAAATGAAAACAAAAATATCTTCTGCGTTTTAGGTATCCATCCCCACAATGCAAAATCAGCGACAAAAGATATATGGCAAAAACTTGAAATTTTAGCCCAACATAAAAAATGCGTCGGTATCGGCGAAACCGGGTTAGATTATTATTACGATTATTCTCACCGCCAAACTCAAAAAGAAGCCTTTGAATACCAGCTTAACTTTGCGAATAAAATAAATAAACCTTTAGTAATACATTGCAGGAACGCATATCCGGATCTAATAGATATTCTTGATAATTCCGTTAAGAAACACGGTCATTTAAAAGGAGTTATACATTGTTTTTCAGGAAATTATGTAGATGCGAAAAAATTAATATCTATGGGTTTTTTTCTAGGAATTGACGGGCCCGTAACATACGAAAATGCAAAAATATTACGGGAAGTTGTTTTAAAAGTTCCTATGGAATATATTTTACTTGAAACCGATTCCCCTTATTTACCCCCTCAAAATTACAGGGGGCTAAGAAACGAGCCTTCATTTTTGTTTTTGATTGCAGAACAGATTGCTGATATAAAAAATGTTAACAAGGAAATGATAGAAGAAATAACTACTAGCAATGCTTCCAGGCTTTTCGGGATATCTTTATGACTATAGTATACAAATTTTATAACAGCCTATATATAAATCTTACCAACCGCTGCACAAATGCTTGTCCATACTGCATAAAATCTAAATGGAAAGGTAAATTCCGGGGTAATGACTTGTATCTCAAGAAAGAACCTACATCTGAAGAAGTCATTAAATCAATCAAAGACCCTAAACTTTTCAAAGAAATTGTTTTTTGCGGATATGGTGAACCTCTTTTAAAACTTGAAGAAGTTAAGGAAATTTCAAAATGGATAAAATCTCAAGGCGGAAAGGTAAGGATAAACACGTCAGGACAAGCCAATTTGTATTACAAAAAAAATATACTGCCGGAACTAAAGGATTTAGTTGATGCTGTTTCTATAAGCTTGAACGGCACTGATAAAAAAGAGTATAATGAACTCAATAAATCTATATACGGAGAAAAAGCTTTTGACGGGGTAATAAAGTTTATTAAAGAAAGCAAAAAATACATACCGGAAGTTGTTATCACAGCTGTCGAACTCCCAGGCCTTGATGTTGAAAAAATAAGGCATTTAGCAAAAGAGCTAAAAGTCAATTTCAGGGTTCGGCCCTACCTGGACAAATATGAGACTAGCTAGGCACCATATCTTTTCTAGCCTTGCTTTTTTTGCCATTATTTTTTTTCTATCTATTTATCTTTTGGAAAAACGCCTTGAATCCAAATCAATAACAAATATTAAATTTGACGGGATTTCAATTTTTGCGAACTCTGAAGGATTAACTATTGAAAATATTTTTAAAAACTACAATATTCAAATTAATGAAAATGATATAATTTCCCACCCTTTATACTCGCCGGCCCCTATGGGCGGGACTGTTACGATAACAAGGGTTAAGGAAAGGGTAGAAACCAAAGAAAATATTTTGCCCGCAAAAATAAGAAAAAAAGTCAGGCTGAAAAAAAATTTAAGAATTGTTGAATTACAGAAAGTTGAACAGAAAAAAACTATTCAGACAATAAAAACTGTATATCGTAACCAAAAACTATATAAAAGAGAAATCCTTAAAGAACTTTCCATATTAAAAACGTCATATTTCTTAAATGTCTTAGACAAAAAAGGTAATTTAGAAAAAAAATATGACCTTTCAAAATGCAGAAGAATTAAAATGATGGCAACAGCTTATCGTCCCGGAGATCCTTTAGCATGGAAAGATGGCAAGGTAACTTACTTAGGTTTGAAAATGCAAAGAGGTATTGTCGCGGTTGACCCGAGAGTGATCCCTTTAAGAACAAGGCTTTTTATTCCCGGATACGGGTACTGTTATGCCGGTGATACGGGTTCTGCTATAAAAGGAAAAAGAATTGATTTGGGTGTTAACAATCTCGCGGAAGAAGCGCAGTGGGTTTATCAGCCGGTTACAGTTTATATTTTGGAAAAAAATCAGAAATTATAAAAGTAGGATCAAGTTAAAAAGAAACTGCTTAATTCATAATTCTTTAAGCTTAATCATGTTTATTTTTGCGGTTCAATTATAACCTTCATCGATTCTTGCGCTTGGGCAACAAGCTTAAATCCCTTGGCTGTCTCACTAAGACTTAGACGATGAGTAATCAGCTCTTTAACTGGGATTCTTTTTGCACGAAGAAGCTCTATAGTAACTTCCGCATCGTATGGACTATTACCATAAGAAGTTTTTATAGTCATATCATTTCGCCAAAATTCATTT
Organism: Elusimicrobiota bacterium; assembly: GCA_026388075.1. Classification (NCBI taxonomy): domain Bacteria; kingdom Pseudomonadati; phylum Elusimicrobiota; species Elusimicrobiota bacterium. Next base: position 14,304 of record JAPLKN010000058.1, on the reverse strand, counting down.
ACGTTTATCGGAAGATTTGCTCCCGGATCTGTAGGGGCAAAAAACAAAATGCTTCCCCCTCGGTCTGCCAAATTAAGCGCCTGGCCAAAAGCTGAAAAAGCGCCGGTACAAACAATAACCAAATCAGCAAGCCTGTTATCATTTACCTGTTTTACTTTTGAAACAACATCATCTTTTGCGGATATAACTGCATCCGCTCCATTTTTCTTTGCCATTTTAAGACGAAAATCATTGACATCGGTAACTATTATCCTGCCCGCCCCCAATGCTTTAGCGGCAAGAAGATGCAGGAGCCCGGAGATTCCTCCCCCGAGTATAACAACGCTCTGCCCGGGCTTTAATTCAGATACTCTCTGGCCTCTTATTACACAGGCTAATGGTTCAATAAAAACGCCTTCCTCAAAAGAAACTTCTTCCGGCAATAAAAAAATGCCGCGGTCAACGTTCAATGAAGGAACCCTAATGAATTCGGCAAAACCGCCGGGATCATAGTTTGTTGTATGCAAAGTTTCGCATGCGGTATAATGCCCTGTAAGGCAATATCTGCAGGTATTACAGGGAATATGATGCGATACGAAAACTCTGTCGCCTACTTTATATTTTTTAACATCTTTGCCGGTTTCAACAATCTCCCCCGAAATTTCATGGCCTAGAACAAGCGGAGCTTTTTTTATCCTATACCATTCCATAACGTCGCTTCCACAGATGCCGCTGGCTATAACTTTTACAAGCACTTCTCCAGAGCCTATTTTCGGTTTGGGCATTTCCTCAATTCTTATGTCTTTGTTATTATAATACATTGCCACTCTCATAACTTCCTCACTTTATAACACCATGTTGAGGTTGAGGTTAAGAAAAACATATATTTCACTCAACCTAAACCTGCTGCATTCTTAACCTGCTTTGTATATTTCTAATGCTTCTTTCGGAGTAGAATTCCTGTGTACGATGGCTTGGAGAGCCTTAGCCATAGCAACAGGTTTTGAATTTTGCCAGACGTTTCTTCCGAGATTTATGCCTATCGAACCTTTTTGTAGGCCGTCATAGACGAATTCAAACACTTGAAGCTCAGACTCGCATTTGGGCCCTCCTGCCATAACAACTGGGACGGGACAGCCTTGTACAACTTTTTCAAAATCTTTTTCACACCAATAAGTTTTAACTACCTTTGCCCCCAGTTCTGCCGCTATGCGGCAACTTAAGGCAAGATAGCGTGCTTCCATTTTGGCGGTTTCCTTGCCAACGGCGGTAACCGCCATGACAGGAATACCGTAGTTTTCACATTCATTTACAAGATTTGAAAGATTCAATAGCGTTTGTTTTTCGTAATCAGTACCGACAAATATTGAAACCCCTACGGCTGATACATTAAGCCTGATTATTTCTTCAATTGAAGTAGTTATGCCTTCATTTGCAAGATCTTTTCCCACCATACTTGTCCCCCCGGAAACTCTTAATATTATGGGAATATCTTTCGTCGCTTTCACACACGAACGCAATACTCCTCTTGTTACAAACAGTGCATCACAATAGGGCAAAAGCGGTTCTATGGTTTTGCCCGGTATTTCTAAACATGTAGTCGGCCCTTGAAAATATCCGTGATCAATAGGTAAAAAGAAACAACGACCGTCGCTTTTGATAAGTTTTGACAACCTATTTTCCATTCCCCAATCCATGATAAATCTCCTTTATGAGTTCTTTGGTCTTTCTTTGTAGCATTTAACAACTGAATTCTTTAAGTTACAAAAAGACTAAACATCCTTAGTCCAACGACCCGCAGTAACCTGTTTGTTCGTGAACACCCCTATTTTTTCTCCTCAGCCCATGATCTTCTGATATAAAGAGGTTCGATTAACCTATAATTTTTCCCGTTAAGCTTTTCTGCCATCAAAGCAAGAACACCGGCTTTTGGATAATTAAAATCAGAGGAATTAATGATAGCATATTTTTTTAAAATATTATTTATTTCATTTTTATAAGTTATTGAAGCATTCCCTAAAATGCAAAATTTAGAATTTAGACTTTTGAGTTCTTTCCAATAATCCTCATTATTTTTTAAAACAATTTTTCCATTTTTGTTTTTTACAAAAACTTCATTTCTTAATGCGTCTATTACACCTATAACATTATGGCCCTTTTCAGGCATTGAAGCTCTTAAAATTTCTATTGTATCAATCCCTACTATAGGAATATCTAAAACCTGCGCCATTGTTTTTGCGCATGATAATCCAACCCTTATACCTGTAAAACTTCCGGGACCAGTTGAAACCGCTATTTTATCTATTGAACTTATCTTCCACTTAGCTTTTTTCAACAGCTGTTTTAAAGCAGGAATCAATTTTTCGGAATGTTTTAACGCAGATTTCCAGAATTTTTCCAGAATAATCCGGTTATTTTCCGCCAATGCCAGGCTGAATGTCGCCCCCGATGTTTCAATTGCTAAGATTCTCATATTATTCCAATGTCGTTATGAAAGTTTAGAAAGTGTAAAGGTTTGAAAGTTAAAGACTTGAAAAGCATTTAACTTTCATAACTTTCTAAACTTTTACACGTTTTTTAATAATTATTTTTCTTTTATTATCGTCAAGCCACTTGAAATCTATTTCGTATCCATGTTGAACAGTTACTTTTTTTATTTTATCTGCCCATTCTACAAAGCAAATCCCATCGCTAAATAAAAATTCCTCAAGCCCGAGACTTTCCAAATCGTTGTTTCCTTTAAGCCGGTAAAGATCAATATGAAACATTTTTCCTTTTTTATCCCGCTGGTTAGAAAACCACGTGCCCCGCTGAGCGGGACTCCATTGTAATGAATAGCCGAAGTCGCATGCACGTGGATGAATGAGGGATTCCGTCCCCCGCCTTTTTCGCTCCCCCTGCTTTCTTGCGAAAGCAAGAAGGGGGAGCGGGCGGGGAAAAGATTTTGGTACCACGGGCATGCCCGTGGGGACTCCATAGTCATATTCGCTGACTAGAATAAAACTTGAACTGCGCACTATCTTTTTTATACCTAAACCCTTTGCAACACCTTTTACAAATGTTGTTTTACCGCTCCCAAGCTCGCCTTTTAAAAAAACAATATCTCCGGATTTCAAAACCCTGCTGAAATCCATCCCTAAACTGACAGTTTCGTCTGGCGATTCAGTTATTAAAGTTTTCTTATTTAAAATGCTGAAAACCTGTTTTTTTAATCTCTTTTTTTCTTCCATTTAGATAGTATTTTATACCTTTTTTTAAAGTTATTTCACCTATGACTTGAATAGAAGGCATTATTTTTCTAAGTACTGCTAAGTCCTTAGGTCTAGCCGTGTACACAAGCTCATAATCTTCCCCGCCGTTTAAAGCAAAATCATAAGGATCCAAACTTTTATTTTTTTTGCATATTTTTTTTAATTGATTTGAAATGGGAATATTTTCTAGATGTATTTTTGCACCGACTTTGCTTTCTTCTGTAATAAACTTCACGGATGTGGCAAGGCCGTCAGATGAATCAATCAGGCTCGTGATTTTTCCGCTGTGCGCCAGTAAACTTGCCTCTTTTAGCCTCGGTATAGGTAACAGGTGCTTTTTTATTAAATACTTTTCGTCCTTAGAAGCTCCTTTTAGCCCTTTTTTAAGAAGAAAAAGCCCCGCCCCGGAGTCGCCAAAAGGAGCATTTACGACTAAAACATCCCCAACTTTTGCACAGGACCTTTTTAAAACATATTTCGGCTCAATTTCACCTATTAAAGTGATTGAAATTACAATGCCTTTTTTAGTTGAAACCGTATCTCCGCCAACTATCTTCAAATTATACTTTTTTGAGGCAAAAAGCATGCCTGTGTATAATTTATCCACAAAATCAAAAGGAGTTTTTGCCGGAAGCCCCAGCCCCACAAGACAATAGAGCGGTTTAGCTGCTCCCATAGCCGCTAAATCGCTCAAATTTACTGCAATGGATTTATATCCTATTTCAAAAGGAGTAGTCCAGAGTGTTTTAAAATGCACATTTTCTATAAGCATATCTTTTGTAGCTACCAATGAATAGCCTTTTCTTATATCAGCAACAAAAGCATCATCGCCTATGCCGACAAAAACAGGGAACTTTGTAACTTTCCAAACTTTTTAACTTTCAAACGCTGTTATTTACTCAGGTAGGTTTTAGCAATTTCAGATAAAACAAGAGATCCTTTTTCAAGAGCTTTTTCATCTATATCGAAATGCTCGTGATGCCAGGGATAAGATTTTTTTGTTTTTGAGCCGATATATATAAAACAACCCGGTATTTTAGAAAGATATTCCGCAAAATCTTCTCCTCCCATGGAAGGTCTATCAAGAAAAACAATATTTCGTTTTCCTAGAACTTTTTCGCCGGCTCTTTGGCATATTTTCAAAGCTGAGGCTGAATTTGAAAGCGAGTTTCCAAGCTCTTCGTATATTATCCTAAATTTCACTCCGTATGCCAAAGTTATACCTTTTACTCTTCTCACAATTTTTTTACGCATTTCTTTTCTTGTCCGGCTGTTCAAAGTTCTAACCGTTCCCACCAAACTCACTTTATCAGCAATTATATTAAAGCGTTCTCCTCCTTTTATTGAACCTATAGTCAGCACTTTTGGCTCAAGAGGATCTATTTCTCTGGAAACGATAGATTGCAGCGCAAGTACTATTTCAGACGCAACTACAACGGAATCTTTTGCAAGGTTTGGATAAGCGCCGTGGCCGCCTTCGCCCAAAATCTCAATAGTAAATTTATCAACAGCTGCCATCATCAGACCAGTTTTCAATCCCAAAATACCGGTTTTAAGCCAAGGATTCACGTGAATACCTACGATAATACCGGGAGCAGGATTTTTTAAAACTCCGGTTCTGATCATCGTTTTGGCACCGCCTGAAGCTTCCTCATTTGGCTGAAAAATAAACTTCACTTTTCCCGATATATTTTTTCTTTGTTTTGAAAGAAGCATGGCTGCGCCTAAAACCATAGTAGTATTCGCGTCATGGCCGCAAGCATGCATAATACCTTTTCTTTTTGAAGAGTACGGTTTTCCTGTTTTTTCTTGTATGGGAAGAGCATCTATGTCAGCTCTTATCGCTAAAACTTTACTATTTTTTGAGTTTTTTCTTCCCTCTAAAATACCGACTACGCCTGTTTTGGCAAGTCTTTTGGTTTTTATACCGAAACTTTTGAGTATTTTTTCAATAAACGCCGCAGTTTTATACTCAGTATTGCCGAGTTCCGGATATTTATGTATCGTTCTTCTAATAATGATCAATTTTTTTAAAAAATCTTTTTTCATGTTGTAACCTTCTTAAGAGCAACGGGTATATTTTCCGCTATATCCTGGGCCAAAAGCCCTATTTGAGTTTTCATTTTTGAAGCGTAATCCCCGGCAAGTCCGTGCAGAAAAACTCCGCTTAAAGCCGCATTTAATAATTTGGGCTCTTTCACTTGAGAAATTAAGGCTGAAATCATCCCTGATAAAACATCTCCGGATCCACCTGTTGCCATTCCCGGATTTCCTGTAGTGTTTAAAAAGATTTTATTTCCATCAGAAACAACAGTTTTATGACCTTTTAGAACACAGATTAAATTGTTTTTTTTGGAAAATTCTTTTGCTGCATTTATCCGACTCTGATTTATTTTTTTTACAGTAACACCTATCAGACGGCTCAATTCTCCTGGATGAGGCGTAGCTATGATCTTAGCCTTAGAATTTCTTAAAATACTAGATTTTGAGGGTATTGCGTTTAGACCGTCAGCATCAAGTATTAGAGGAAGATTAACCGAAAGCAAAATAGCTTTTACAAGACGCGCGGTATCAGAAGTTTTCCCGATTCCCGGGCCAATAACAATAGAAGTTACCTTTCGCAGTTTTATGAATTCTGATATCTTACTTAAAGCTTTGAAGCTGAACTTTCCGTCTTTTTCGGGAAGGCCCAGTGTCATTGCCTCGGGCCGTATGCGCGAAGCAACAATTTTTAACGCCTTATTAAGATATTATTGCAACAGCAACCGCATACTGGTCAGTATGCGAAAGGGATATATCAATATCCCTTCGTTTTTTCCCTTTGACTATCGCTTCGGGCTTTCCCGAAATTCTGTTGTTAACACTGATTTCCTTCAGAGAAATATTGCCTTTGCCCAAAGCTTTCCAAACCGCTTCTTTTGTCGCAAAACGAACCGCAAAATGCTGTGCATAATTTTTCTTAGGCCTGCAATATTCTATTTCCCTGGAAGTATATACTCTGTTTAAAAAAGCTTTGCTTTTAATTAATTTTGAAATTCTTTTTACTTCTATAATATCAATTCCGATTTTCATATTATTATCACTTAACTTTCAGTTCTCCATTAATCCTGTTCTGAAACGTTGTATCACATAGCAACACAATAAGCCCGCTTCACTAGTGTCTTTAACTCGTGAATCATGAACGCCGTTCTTCTCATGCTCTTACCTTCACACCTTCGCAACCTCGCAGGTTCTTGCCCCTATTCCACTGTCACCGATTTTGCCAAATTCCTCGGCTGATCAACATCACAATTCAAAAGAACTGCAACATAATATGCAAAAAGCTGCATAGGAACAACATTCAAAATCGGCGCAAAAAGTTCAGGGACATCAGGCATATAAATCTGAGCATCCGTTTTTTCTTTTATTGATTTATCGCCTTCAGTTGCAATTGCAATCACAGTTCCGCCGCGCGCCTTTGCCTCTTCAATATTTCCCAGGATTTTTTCATATATTTTGCTTTTAGTAGCTATAACCATTATGGGCATCTGCTCATCTATTAAAGCTATCGGGCCGTGCTTCATTTCTCCGGCCGGATATCCCTCCGCATGAATGTACGATATTTCTTTCAGTTTCAATGCGCCTTCTAAAGCTATAGGATAATTTAAGTTTCTGCCTAAGAAAAGAAAATCTCTTTTATTGAAAAACTTTTTAGCCAGTTCATTAATTTCTTCTGCTTTCTTAAGAACATCTATCATCCTTAAAGGAATTTCCCAGAATTCTTTAATAGTTTTATTAAAGTTTTCTCCGACAAGAAGCTTTTTTTCATTAGCCCAGGATAAAGCAATCAAATACAGAGCTGTGAGTTGGCCGGTAAAAGCTTTTGTTGAAGCCACGCCGATCTCGGGACCGCAATGAGTATAGAAAATGTTATCAGCTTCTCTGCTCGCGGTAGAACCCACCGCGTTACATATTGCCAAAGTCGGGCTTTTTTTCTGTTTCGCAAGACGAAGGGCTGCAAGAGTATCTGCAGTTTCTCCCGACTGGGTAATTATTATTGTCAATGCCCTGCTGTCTAAAACCGGTGACCGGTATCTGAATTCTGAAGCTATGTCTACCTCGGCCGGGATATTACATAGGTTCTCAAAAAGAAATTTTCCTACAAGTCCCGCATGGTATGAAGTACCGCAGGCAACTATATAGATTTTTGCAAGATTCCTGAGGAAAGATTTATCCAATTTTACGTCTTCAAGGTAAATTCTTCCTTCATCAGGATATAACCTTCCTAAAAAAGTATCCTGCAGGCTTTGGGGCTGTTCAAATATCTCTTTCAGCATGAAATGCTTGAATCCGCCTTTTTCCGACTGAACAGCGTCCCAAGTAATCGTCTTAACCGGCCGTTTTGTTTCTTTCCCGTTTTTGTCAAATATTTTAACAGAATTTGAACGCAATTCAGCTATGTCGCCTTCCTCCAAAAAAATCATTTCTCTTGTATAAGGCAAAAGAGCGGGGACATCCGAAGCAAGAAAGTTTTCTCCTTTGCCTACTCCGATTATCAAAGGCGCATCCTTTCGGGCAGCAATTATATGCTCGGGATTATCCGAATCAATTATTCCCAAAGCGTAAGCTCCCCTTACTTCTTTTAGAGCTTTTGTGACCGCTGAAAATAAATCCCCCGCAAAATATTTTTCAACAAGATGCGCAATAACTTCAGTATCGGTTTCTGACTTAAATTTGTGTTTTTCAGAAATAAGCTGTTTTTTAAGCTCTATATAATTTTCAATTATTCCGTTATGAACAACAACAATTTTTCCCAAACAATCTGTATGCGGATGGGCATTTTCTTCTGACGGTTTGCCGTGAGTAGCCCATCTGGTATGGCCAACACCTATATTACCCTGAGGCCTATTTTTTTCAATTATTTTAGCCAATTCCGCAAGTTTGCCGACACTTCTATAAAGATTCATTTTTTTATTAGAGATAACGGCAATGCCTGAGGAATCATAACCACGGTATTCCAGGCGTTTCAGTCCGTCAACAATTATGTCAGCTGCTGATTTTGGACCAACATATCCCACTATTCCGCACATGTCATCTCCTTTAATTAGGGACACTTCCCATATTTTTTAAAACCTTGTATCCATATTTGCATCTTATATCTTTATTATTGATTTTATCTGATTCTTAATGTTCAACGATTAAAAATATGGGAATTGTCCCTAATTAAATCTTTCATTTCGTTGACGGCTTTTTCCAAACCGACAAAAACTGCTTTTGAAACAATTGAAAATCCGATATTAAGCTCGTTCATTCCTTTTATTTCCGCAATTTCTTTTACGTTTTCGTAATCAAGGCCATGCCCGGCATTTAAGATTAAACCTTTTTTTAACGCTATTTCTCCCGCTTCTTTTAATCTCTTCAGTTCTGACAAATAAACATCTTTCAGCTTATTCTTAAACGATATTGCATATTTCCCAGTGTGAAGTTCAACGCAATCAGCCCCCACTTCGGCCGATGCATTTACTTGTTCAATTTCAGGATTAATGAAAAGGCTTACTCTTATTCCAGATCTTTTTAACTTTTCAATAATTTCTTTTAAGATAGTTTTCTGATTTATGACGTCTAAACCGCCTTCAGTAGTAAGCTCATTTCTTTTTTCAGGAACTATGCAAACGTCGTCCGGGTTTACATCTAAAGCAATTTTTACAATTTCCTGCGCAACGGACATCTCAAGATTTAGCCTTGTTTTAATATTTTTTTTTAACAGATAAACATCTTTATCTTGAATATGGCGCCTGTCTTCCCTTAAATGAACCGTGATCGCTTCAGCCCCTGCTTTCTCGCATAACAAAGCAGCTTTAAGGACATCCGGCTCGTTTTCTTTTCTTGCCTGCCTCAATGTTGCAATATGATCAATATTTACGCCAAGTTTTACCATTTTTTTTGAGATAAGTGTAAAAGTTAAGAAAGTTCAAAAACAGAACTTTTTAACTTTTATACTTTATAACTTTCATAACGTCTTTAATTTTCTCCTATCTACCCTTCGACTTGGTTCGATTTCACTCACCACAAGGCGCTCAGGGCTATGCTAATCCCTACGACTTCGTTAATTTACTTAAATGGAGTCCCCGCGCCTTAGCGGGACCTACTGCCTTGCTTATTTCCTTCTTCGCGGTATCCAAAATCATCTTCGCCATATCTGTTATGATATTTAAATCCAATCCCTCTATCATAACTCTTAGAAGATTTTCAGTACCTGAATATCTTACTAAAACACGGCCGTCAGACCTTAGTTTATCTTCCACATTTCTTATGGTTTTTTTTGTTTCAGTCAGTTTTTCAATCGGAATTTTTTTCTCAACTTTACTATTTAGAAGCACTTGCGGATATTTTTTAAGATTATTACAAAGAACTGAGAGCGGCTTGCTTTTAATTTTCATTATAGAAAGAATCTGAAGCGCGCTTAATATCCCGTCACCCGTCTGCATAAAGTTTTTAAATATTATGTGCCCGGATTGTTCTCCGCCGAGATTTGCCCCGCTTTTATCCATTTCTTCATAGACATACCTGTCACCCACGGATGTCTGTTCCAATTTTATATCTTTTTTTTGCATTGCCTTTATCAGCCCTAAATTAGCCATAACAGTTGTAACCAAAGTATTATTTTTAAGCCCTCCGTTTTCTTTTAAATATTGCGCGGCTATATTCAAAAGGAAATCTCCGTCACGAACGATTCCTTTCTCGTCCACAAAAATAACCCTGTCTCCGTCACCGTCAAAAGCAATTCCGCAATCAGCATTTTGTTTTAAGGTCTCTAAGCTAAGATTTTCCGGATTAAGAGAACCGCTTTCTTTGTTAATATTTTTCCCGTCAGGAGTTGAATTTATTATTTTTAATTCGGCTCCCAGCGAAGAAAATATCTTGGGAGCCAACTTATATGTCGCGCCGTTTGCGCAATCAACGACAATTTTTAAACCCGATAAATTCAAGTTCTTAGGTAAAGTTTTTTTAAGAAAATTTTCGTAATCTGAAACCAAATGCAGTGACTCTTTGATTTTCCCTTTTCTTAAAGGCTTATTTGCTGATTTATCGGTTTTGTTCAAAAGAAGATCTTCAATTTTTTTTTCTATAGAATCCGGAAGCTTCGTGCCCTTATGAGAAAAGAATTTTATACCGTTATCTTGGTAAGGATTATGAGATGCTGAAATAACTGCTCCGGCAAGAACAGGAAATTTTGATACGAGGTAGGAAATCCCCGGGGTAGGTATTACTCCGACGTCCCAGACATCTAGACCTGAAGATATTAAACCTTTTTTCAAGTCCGAGGATATTTTTTTACCTGAAATCCTGGTATCCCGGCCGATAATAACAACGGCTTTAAGATGATCTCTTTTTAATACTTTTGCCGCAAAGATTCCAAGCTTTATTACTGTTTTTGAATCAAGGGGGTATTTACCCGCTTTTCCACGTATTCCGTCAGTACCAAACAAACGCATCACTTTATTCCTATTCTATAGCCGTTCACATAAAACCACAGCATCAAAGAGAGCAGGAAAGCTATTAAAATGATCTGCCAGTTTTCTTTGAATTTTTTCATTTTAGACCTATTCTTGAAAAAACAGATTTTCTTGAAGTTTTCCAGAAAGAATCCATTAAATTAAGCCTGAGCTGGTCCGGATCCACATTGCCGGTAATTTTCCCGTTAACGGCAGCTGAAACTTTAGCAGTCTCTTCAGAAACTATTATAACTATGGCATCAGTTATTTCGCTTAAGCCCAAACCCGCGCTATGCCTTGTGCCAAAAGTTTTTGAAAGTTTGCTTTCGCTTGAACTTAAAGGGAGAACACATCCCGCCGCAACCAGCATGCCGTCGCGTATAATTACTGCCCCGTCATGCAGAGGAGACTCTTTATTGAACAAAGAAACGATTAAATCCCTTGAAATAGCCGCATTAACCGTAGTTCCTGTCTCAATATATTCTTTTAAACCTACATCCTTTTCAAAAACAATTAAAGCTCCTCCTTTTCTTTCGCTAATTTCTTTTATCGCCTCAATAACTTCGTTGATGTAAGAAGGCTCTGGCATGCTGATTATTTTTGTCCAATGCTGGCTGCCAAGCTGAACCAAAGCATAACGTATTTCGGGCTGAAAGACTACCGCAATAATTACTACTGCGGCAAGCCAGAAATTTTCCAACATCCAGCTTAAAGTTCTAAAATGAAAAATATCATGCGCAAAAAAAGTGATTACGAGAAGAATTAAAATACCGATTAATATCTGAACTGCCCTGGTACCTTTCAAAAGAAGTATTATCCGATAAATGATATATGTAACAATAAGAATATCAATGATATTTACCAGATATTGCGACCACAAAATATTTACAAAATTCATTGCAGCACCTCAGCAATTTTTAAAGCGCGAACTGTTTCTTTTACATCATGCACTCTTAAAATCTTAGCCCCGTTTAATGCCGACCAAAAAGACGTAGTAAGACTCCCTTCAATTCTATCTAATGGATTTTCAATATTTAATATCTTGCCTATAAAAGACTTCCTTGAAGTCCCAATTGATAAAGGATAACCTAAAACTTTAAACTCTCTTAAACGTTTCAATATTTCAATGTTATGCTCAAGCGTTTTTCCGAAACCAATTCCAGGATCAAGAATAATCTGATCAGTCTTCATCCCTGCATTTAAAGCAAAACTTACTCTTTCGGAAAAAAAATCGCTGATATCGCAAATGACATCCTTATAAACCGGTTTTTTCTGCATGTTGCGCGGCATCCCCTGCATATGCATAATTATAACAGGGACTCGGTATTTCGCTGCTAATTTTGCCATTTTACCGTTTTCAAAACGCAAGCCTGATATATCATTTATGATGCCTGCGCCATTATCCAGTGCGGCTCTTGCTACTTCAGGCTTTAATGTGTCAATTGAAATGGGAACTTTCGTTTTTTTAGCAAGTTTTTTTATAACCGGCAATACTCTTTCTTTTTCGATTTTTAATTGAACCGGAATAGCTCCTGGCCTTGAGGATTCTCCTCCTATGTCAATGATGTCAGCTCCTTCATTTATTAAATGCAACGCATGTTCTACAGCTTCTTCGCTCGAGCCCAAAAGTCCTCCGTCTGAAAAAGAATCCGGGGTAACATTAACTATTCCCATAACTTTGGGCCGAGATCCAAGCTCAATAATCTTTGAACCGCTTTTAAACTTGAATTCCTTTTTTTCATAATTTGAAAGAGCAAGTCCCATCTTTTCGCTCAAAGCATTAAGGCCAAACGGCTGAACTGACAATTTTGACAAAAGAGCGCGAAGCTGTTTATAATTCGCCGTTAAAAGAACATCCGATTTTCCTTTAATAAAACGGCTGATATTCTGGTTTACAGCTGCCTCTGCGCCAAGAGAAAGAGCTTCCTGTTTTATTAAATTTGCGGCACGATTATCAATTTTATGAAGTTTTAATGCGGTAGTGAACGCTTTTTGAGCCATTAAAGGAACTGAGTATGAATCGGCTCCGATGCTCGCAATTTTCAAGGAAGCATCAATAACATTTTTTATTTCAACGATACTTACGTCCATATTATCTCAATAGCGATAAGGCTTCGGCGCGTGTTCTTGGATCACTTAAGAAAATTCCCCTCATCGCTGATGTAATCATCTTTGAACCCGTTTTTTTAACCCCTCTCATAGTCATGCAAAGATGTTCGGCCTCAATTACAACCATCGCTCCGTAGGGCTGGGCTGCTTTCATAATTGAATCAACAATTTGTTTTGACATTCTTTCCTGCAATTGAAACCTTTTGGCAAAAATGTCAACTACCCTGATTAGTTTTGATACTCCCAAAAGCCGGTCTTTTTTAGGAATGTAGGCAACATTGATTTTTCCAAAAAACGGGAGAAGATGATGCTCGCAAATTGAATAGAAAGAAATGTCTTTTATTAGAACTATTTCCTCATGATTTTCTTTTTCATAGTAAATTGAAAGTATATCTAAAGGATTAACCTTCATACCCTCAAGGGCTTCCGCATAAAAATCAGCAACCCTTCGGGGAGTATTTTTCAGTCCTTCTCTTTTCGGATCTTCTCCAACTGCTTCAAGAAGATCTTTAATAGCCTTTTCTATCTTTTTCTTATCCATTTTTTTCTATTGATATAATATTTGAATTCTAATTAATATCTAGAAACTATCAAATAGCTATTATCGCCACTTCCGACCAACTCTGGTTAAAATAAAATTTCTTGAGTAATTTGGTAATTTTATATCAGCATTGCTCATATGCTCATACTGAAATCCAATTGAATTATTTTCTTTATCTTTAATCCCTATATACACGTCTTCATTTAACTGGGGAAAAGATGAATCCATCTGCTTTTTTGTAGAAAGTATTGCACCAAGACCTATACATGCACGAGTTTCAAATGGATTAAGATCAACTTCTAATCCAGGCCCTGCAAAAGCAAAAAAACTGCTATTATATTTATATTTATAATTTTCAGCATATTTATGTTTTTCGAAATCATATTTATTGATCGGTTTAATACGATTGAAGTAACCGCATTTATATTGCATATACGTATGATTTGATATTTTTTCTTTGTATCCGATATTAATTAAAAAGACCCCGTCAACTGGAACCATAAAACTGACCCCTATTCCCAATCCAACAAATGCTTCGCTAGCATAATCAGGAGCAGGTGCAAATGTTGTCAATCCTTTCACAAATAAAAGAATTGCTGGGATTATTAACCAACCCGCCAAAATAACCTCTTTTTGTGTCGAATTTAATGTATATAACTATTTAATTAGTTCAACTGAAAATTACGTTTATGATTGTCTTAGTCTTTGTTTTACTATTATTTAAACCTGCTGACTTACCGGGGGTTCGCCCTTAAAAATACGTTCAACTTCTTCGGCATCCAGAATCTCTTTTTCTAAAAGCCTTTCAGCAAGTGTTTTTAGTTTATCAATATTTTCCTTTAATATTTTTTCTGCGCCTTTTTTAGCTTCTTCAACAATTTTCTTTACTTCTTCATCTATAGTCTGAGATGTCTTGTCAGAAAATCTCGGTTCCCGGGTGAAATCTCTG
>JAPLKN010000057.1 GCA_026388075.1 Elusimicrobiota bacterium | reverse complement strand
AGACCTTGTCTATTTGAAGCATATCAAGACAACCGCATGATCCTGTTATATCTACCAAAGTATCAATGGAGTTAAGTTCATGGAAATGAACGCCTTTTAAAGGAACTTTATGAACTCTAGATTCCGCCTTAATTAGGCTATCTAGTATTGCCAGTGATTTTTTTCTGGCTTTGTCAGGTAATAAACTTTTTTGAATTATCGATCTCATTTCTTGAGGCGAACTGAAAACAATATTTCCCTTCACATTCAGAGTTGTAACGGGAAAATGAACTTTTCTGTTTAGTGAAACTTCCAGTTTCCAGCCGTCAAGTTTTAGTGATTTCTTTAAAGCCTGCTCTAATTCTTTAGGATTAATCCCGGCATTTATAAAGGAAGAAAGAATCATATCCCCCGAAACACCTTGAGAACAATTGATATACGCAATTTTCATTTTCTCACCTTTTATTAATTAAACCCGAAATGATTCCGGCACCGAATCCGTCGTCCTTCGACAAGCTCAGGACTCCTCTTTTTTCTCTATACCAACTTTTTATATTTTATTAACCCCTTTATTAATCAAACCCGAAATGATTCCGGCACCAAACCCGTCGTCTATATTTACTACGCAAACATTGGGGGCGCAAGAATTAAGCATTGATAGAAGTGCCGAAACCCCTTTAAAAGAAACTCCGTAACCGACCGAAGTGGGAACTCCTATAACAGGGCACTTCACCAGTCCGCCTATAACACTTGGCAAAGCACCTTCCATTCCCGCACATACCACTATACATGATGCATGGAGGAGTTTTTCCTTAAATTTAAGGACCCTATGAACTCCGGCAACACCGACATCGTATAATCTTTCAACCCTGTTTCCTAGAATCTCTGCGGTAACAGCCGACTCTTCGGCAACCGAGATATCGGTAGTCCCCGCAGTAACAACGCAAATATATTTTTGTTTATCAATATTTTTTACGGCATTGTTAAGAAGAATTATTTTAGCCAAAGGAAAATATTTTGCACTGGGAAACTTTTTCTTCAATTTAAAATAAATTTCTTTTTCAGCTCTCGTAACTATAGCCGGGCCTTTGCCTTTAACAAGCTCTTTTGAAATATCAATAATTTGTTCTACGCTTTTTCCGGGAGAATAAATTGCTTCCGGAAAACCCTGCCTTTCATATCTTTCTTTTTCTGCAAAATGGTGATCCATTCTAAAATTCCTCAAAATCAAATATTAAATATCAAAAATACTTATCAGGACACTAATTTGCTATTTATTTTTAAAATATTATTTGCAATTTTGACATTTGATCTTTGATATTAGGCGTTGTTTCTAAGATTCTCTCTGTGCTAGCGCTATATGTTCCGCTTCCTCAAAGTAAGGGGACTGCCATATCTCTTCAAGAAGACTGTCCAGTTCGCTTCTTTTTAATATTCTATTAAATTTGTTTCTTATTCTGGAAGCATTCGGCATACCTCTAAGATAATATGCCGCAACTTTTCTTAAAATCAAAAGGCCTTTTTTCTCGCCGTAGTAATCAATAGACATCTTGGCATGATTTTTAAGCAAGTTTATCCTTTCTTCCCAAGTCGGTTGAGTAAGAGTTTCACCGGTATTCAAAAAATGCTCTATCCTTTGAAATATCCGAAAATCCCCTATGGCTGCACGCCCGATCATCAAGGCCTTACATTTTGTTTTTTCAATAAACTTTTTTGCTGAGAACTCATCATTAATCCCGCCGTTACCTGCAACCGGAATCTTAACCGAAGCAACTGTTTTCTCCACAGCTTCTAAAACAGGTTTTCCTGAATGCCCCTGGGACGCATACCGACCGTGCACGGACACCATGCTCACTCCGCAGTTTTCTGAAAGTTTTGCTACTTGGGGAGCCACATTTTCATTCAGATTTTGTCCGATTCTAATTTTTATTGTTACTGGGATTCTAACACAATTTACCACTTTTGTCATTATATCAGACATGAGTTTTTCATTTTCTAAAAGTTTTGAACCAGCGCCGGATTTAATTATTTTTTTTACCGGACAGCCGAAATTGATATCCAAAATATCAGCGCCTTCATTTTCTACTATCAACGCGGCTTTTTCCATAATATCCGGCTCCGAACCAAATATCTGAACTGATACAGGATGTTCTTCAGGAGAAATTGTTAAAAGTTTCATTGTTTTTTGATCGCCATAAACGAGAGCCCTTGCTGAAATCATCTCCGTGCAAACTAACCCTGCCCCGCCTTTTTTTGCCAAAATACGGAAAGGCAAATCTGTTATACCGGCCATAGGAGCCATAACTAAATTATTACGCAGCTTCAGATTCCCGATAATTAATTGTCCGTTTTTTCCATGCATATTCAATCCCTAGCGTATAGCGCCGCGCCTGCCGGCGGGCAGGGATAGCGTTTAGAAAACTCAGGAAAAACCTTTTCTGGTATTTCCCTGCCTACTGCCTACCCTTCGACTTCGCTCAGGGCTATGCTACTCCCTACCTACTGTTTTTAGTTCCAGCTTTTGAGTTTCATCCCGGGATCTATTCTGTGAATTCCGTCATTTCCTTTATTTTTGTAATGAATAAATTTAAAATATCCCGCGCAGGCAATCATAGCAGCATTATCGGTACAATATTTTACAGAAGGAAGATAAACATCAAACCCTCTTTCCTTCCCTTCAGACAAAAACTGATCTCTTAAAGAAGAATTTGCAGAAACCCCGCCGCCGACAACGATTCTTTTCATTTTAAATTCTTCCGCTGCCTTAAATGTTTTACATTTAAGAGTATCAATAACGGCTTGCTGAAACGAAGCGCACAAATCTGCAATGTTTATTTTTCTATTATTTTTAACAAAATTTACCACCGCAGTTTTTAAACCTGAAAAAGAAAAATCCCAGCTTCCCCACAAATATGGCCTTGGAAAAGCTATCGCTTCGCTATTGCCTTTTTTTGATTGTTTATCAATTTGAGGGCCGCCGGGATAAGAAAGCTTTAAAAGTTTTGCAACTTTATCAAAAGCTTCTCCGGCCGCGTCGTCACGGGTTCCCCCCAAAAATTTGTATTTACCAAAATCCTTCACAATAACCAATTCTGTGTGGCCGCCTGATACGATTAAACTTAAAAACGGAGGTTTAAGTTCAGGATTTTCAATGAATGATGCATAAAGATGCCCTTCAAGATGATTTACATCTACAAGAGGAACATCATAAAGGAAGGCTAATGTCTGGGCAGTTACTTGCCCCACCAAAAGCGAGCCTGCCAGGCCCGGCCCTCTTGTATAACTTATTGCCGAAATATTATTGAAATTAGTCCCGGCAGCGCTGAAAGCTTTTTCTATGACTATGTTTATATTTTTTATATGCTCGCGGCTGGCAAGCTCAGGCACAACCCCGAAATACTTTTTATGAATATTTTCCTGTGAAGAAACAATATTTGAGAGTACTTTTCTGCCGTTTTCTACTATTGCAGCAGATGTTTCATCGCATGAAGATTCTATACCTAAAATAATTTTTGACATACAGTTTTTACCTTTCTTATAAAAAATATTTAGGGGGCACTGAAAAACGTATCGCCCCCTTGATTACAGTGATTATAAAGGCGATTACAAAGATTATTACGACGTAAAATCATTGTAATCTTGTTGTTATCTGCGTAATCCTTCGATAAACTCAGGATGGTGAGCGAAGCCGAACCATCAAGGGCTTAATGAAAAATAAACTCGTAATAAAAAGTGCAAGCTTTTTGGTGAAAAACGATTAAAACCGTGCACTTTTGAACAGGAAATAATCGTTTTTTGTGTTGTTAATTCAATCATTTTAATTATTTTTCAGTAAGCCCTATTTACATGGGGATTAATTTTAATTAGATATGCTGAAATGATAAGTTTTCTAGAATTTTAGCAAAATTTATGATCAGAGGACTTTCCTGTTTTTGATCAATTCAATTGCTTTTTTTAAAACTACATCTTCAACTAATTCTTCCTTTTTTACGGCAGACTGCGGCTCTTTCCCTTTCACAAATATTTTTTCAGACTGCTTATATAGTTTTGATTCAATATCTCTCGGAACATCAATAACTATATCAGGAATTATTCCGCCGACTCCGGTGTTTTCATCGCGATGAATGCTTCTCCCCAGAGGGGTATAATATTTCGCTGTCGTAAGACGAAGTGCGTATCCGTCGGCAAAAGGAAAAATAGACTGGACCGAACCTTTTCCAAAGGTCGTAGTGCCTACAATAAGCCCCCTTTTTAAATCCTGCATTGCGCCGGCAACAATCTCAGACCCTGAAGCCGAACCGCGATTTACCAAAACTACTATCGGCAATTTTGCAAATTCTGATTTTCCTCTTGAAAAATAATCTCTTCTAGTTTCTTTTTCCCTTCCTTGGGTGTAAACTACAAGTTTTCCCTCTTCCAAAAAGTCCTGACTGACGTCAATGGCTGAATCAAGCAATCCTCCGGGATTGTTCCTCAAGTCCAGAACAAGGGATTTCAATCCTTCTTTTTTCAGCTGTAATAGAGCTTTTATTAAATCCTTTTCACTTTTTGCAGTAAATTCTATAAGCTGTATATAGCCGATTTCGGAATCAATCATTTTGCTTCGTACGGTTTCAATTTTAATTATTTCCCGCGTCAAAGTATAATCAATCGGCTCTTTTTCGCCTTCGCGGGCAACCGACAAAGTAACTTTCGTTCCCGGCGCGCCTCTTAGAAGTTTTATCGCATTTTCTATAGTGATCCTGTAAATATTTTTATTATCAACCTTAATTATCTTGTCCTCCGGAAGTATGCCTGCTTTATAGGCCGGAGTTCCGGGAAGAGGAGTCATTACTGTAAGCCAATCATTTTTTAGGGATATCCTTATGCCTATTCCACCGAACTCCCCTTCAGTTTCGCTTTTCATTTCCTTGTAGGCATCCGGCTCAAGAAACTGCGAAAAAGGATCTAGTGCCCTTACCATCCCATTTATAGCCCCGGTAATTAAATCTTTATTATTTTTTTCTTCAACATAGTTAGCGTCTATCAATCCCATCACGTCAATCAGAAGTCTTAATTGTTCGTATGTCTTATCAACAGCTGCCCTTACAGGGACAATAAACGAATAGCTTAAAACTAAAGAAACAATTCCTATTGATAGTATGCCAACCATTTTTTTGAACATTTTTTCTATCCTTCCTTATTTTTCATTTTTTCAGCCAAAGAAGAGGATCATCTACTTTTCCATTATAACGGATCTCAAAATAAAGTATCGGGTTTTCTAAAGACGTGATTTGCCCAATTATGTCCCCTTCTTTTATTTTCATATTTTCCTGCACGTTTATAGTGCCTAAATGACCGTAAATTGTATAAAGCCCTCCTCCGTTATCCATTATTATCATAAGCCCGTAGGTCCTGAATTCTCCCGTAAATACTATTTCACCTTTTAATGCTGCCCTTACCTCAGCGCCGGGCCTTGCTGAAATCTTAATGCCGTTGCTTATTACATAGGTATCTAAATCGGGATGTTTATTTTTGCCGAACTTAGCAACAATATTTCCCTGCAAAGGCCAGGAAATTCTCTTGCGTTTCAGACGAACTTTTTCCTTTGTTTTTACCTTTTTTTCTTCTTTTTCCTTTTCTTTTCTTTCTATTTCTAACTTAGCTATAAAATCTTTAAGCGCTTTGCCTGACTCGGAAAGTTCTTGAATCTCTTTTTCCGCCACAACTCTCCTGCCCGCTGTCGTTTTTAAAAGGTTCTTTTTCTGCGATTGAACTGATGATTTTCGCACAGCCATCTCTTCCTGCCTGGCTTTTAGATTCATCAATTGCCTTTGCGCAGTCTGCCATTTTTCAAGCACAATCTGTGAGTTCATTTCTCTATCTAAAGCGCTGGCAAAATAGTTTTTCTTCTGTTCAATAGCCTGAAACATAAGTTTTTCGTTTACATTATCGTTAAAAAGCTTTTTATAACTGAAATATTCGCGATACCATAAATTTGTTTCAAATTTTACTGCCCCTGCCCATCTGCTCTTTTCCCATCTTGAAGCATCAAGTTCTTTTTCGGTAATCTTGAGAATATTTTCTGCTTTTATTATGTCGCGCCGGATTTTCTCGCCGTGTGTCTGGATTTGTTCAAGTTCTTTTGAAATAATATCCAGCTCTTTTGAAATCCTTTTTTCATCTTTTTTATATTTTTCCTGCTCGCTTTTCTTTGCTTTTAACTTATCCTGCAGTTCTGCTAAGCTTCTATTTTTTTCACTTATGTCGTCTTTTTTCTTCGGCGAGGCTTCCAAAGAAATACATAAATGTGCAATCAATAGGACAAGGATTAAATAAAACAGCCGCCTCATAAATTATTCTTTTAAAACAATATTCAAAAATATCCCTACGGGCCAGATAGATAATAAAAATTTGATAGGGACAAAAGCCTCGTTTGAAGAAAAAACGTATGAGCTCAACGCAAAATATATAATAATTCCCGCTAAACCAAAAACAATTCCCCAAACAGCTGACAACAAGTAATCTGAAAAATTCGCCTCAAAATGAATTATTTCATAGACTAATTTGATTATAGAAGAAACAAATAAAATTATTGCCGCGCAGACTAAGGTTGAAAGATAAATATATTTAAGATTTCCGATTTTTTCCGCAGTTTTAAAAAGGCTATTATCAAATCTTATTTCTTCAACACCCTTAATTTTTTCAATTTTATTCTTTAATTCATCCACATAACCTGCGCCGATTAATTCGGGTTTTACAATAAAATACGGTGAAAAGGGATTTTCACCGCTTAATAAGATATCTTTTATTTTTGATGAACCGTTTACTATTTTTTCATATATAGACGGACTGCTATTAAATGAGATATTTTTTATATTCTTTATACTTTCCAGCTCTTTTTTTATTTCATCTGCGGACGATTCGTAGCTTTTATAAATAAATACCGCCAAATATGCGTCCCGGGCAATCTTTCTATAAGAAAATTGCATTTGGTAAACTGCATTAAACAATAATGCGGCAACAAAGGTGCCGATTATTACCGGCACAGCTCTGAACATAATTCTATTTTCTTTTTTGTACATAGTATTTTAAAAAATTCCTTAAAAAATCAGACTTTTATTTGAACTGTTATTATAGAATAAAACAGGTTTATTGTAAACCCCGCTGGAAAATAAATTTCTCTCACAAATGACAACGACATCTTTTTAACTATAACTTACAAAACAGACACATCAGCCCGCAGGATTCCGCGGCATTTTCCAGCGGGGCAAGGATTAATTGTTCACAATTTCTTTTTACTCTTTATTTTTTAGGATTATTAAGATCTTAATCTATGAATTTATAGTTTCAGTTTATCGCACCCGTCGCTCATTACCCATCACTAATCACTAATTACTCATTACTTAATCAATACAACCCTTGGGAAGCCTGTTTTATTTCTATGAAGCTTTTGTCATCAGGAAAAAGTTTTAGAGCTTCATCGGAATATTTGATTGCTCTTGCGTAATTCCCCTTCTTATATTCTTTAACCGCTAAATTATAGTAAGAAGCTTTTATATTGTGTAAAAGCGCTTCATCTTTTGGAGTATCTTTCAGCCCCTGCAGAAAAATAATTAAGGCATTTTCAAAATCCTGTTTTTCAAAATACAGATTACCCCAGGAAATATAGCAAAACGCCAGATTATTCAGCAATTTTTCGTCCGAAGGGTAAATTTCCAGCACAATTTTAAGATATCCTATCCCCTTTTCAAAATTTCCTTTTTTCGCTTCATCAATTCCGCGTTCGCTAAAATATTTCTTTTCTAAATTCTTAAAATCCTCGTTTTTGGGATTGAAAACTTTTGCCTGCCTGATATACCGGTAAGCGTTATCGTAATCGCCGTTGCCGATATATTTTAAAGCAAGATTATTAAGGCATGCTTCAATATCGGTTTTAAATACTGCCGATTCCTGGTCAAAATAATAACCTTTTTTATACTTGGGTATTTCTGCATCATAATCAATTTCTTCTTTTTCGGTATTACTCAAAATGTTGACCAAATTTGAATACAAAGCCCCTATCAATTGGTATGTATTTACCGTTCTTCTTAAAGTATATTCTTTTTTTGGTACATAAACGTACCTTGTAAATTCTTTCAGCTGTTCAATTTCTTTTGTGCCGGGATCAAAACCGTAGCGTATCGTTGTTTCTATGTCTTTGTCTCCTCTTGAATCAACAAGCATGCAAAACGCGTGGTCTTTAACCACCACCCCCACTACTTTCAATCCCAAATCTTTTGCAAGGAGGGTGTAAAGGATGCTTCCTGAAAGGCAATTAAACTCGCCGTTATCTAAGATATCATTAGCTAAGGTGGCATCAGCCCTGTATTTTTTGAAAATATTGTCATGCAGCCAAAATAAAAGATTTTTTGCAGCTATATAAGGATCGTCGGTTTTTTTTACCTCTCTTAAAGCCCTTTCTCTTATCTTGGCCAGTTTTCCCTGATAGTAAATAAAATTTGAAAATTTGGTAATTCCCGAAGCTATTAAAAAAGCATCATATAGAGTGTATTTGGAAAGTTCCCCTTTATCAAGGTCAACAAAGAAGTCTTTTTCCAGATCGCTTCTTAATTCTCCTTCTTCAAAACTTACCCGGTCAGAAACCAGGGCAAAAGAATTAACCGTAAAAAGCAAAAAACTTAAAATTATTAAAATAATTTTTTTCATCTTTTTCATTAATTCTATTAGTTTTTCTTTTTTTGAACTGCTTTCCTATACATTTCCTCATATCTGCGGGCTGATTTATCCCAGGAAAAATTGCTGTTTAAAGCATTTATGATAAGTTTTTCCCACATTTTTTTGTTGTGATATGTTTTTAATACATTTTTAAAAGTCTTTAGAAGATTTTCTTTTTCAGGCGGATGAAATGAAAAGCCGTTTCCTTCCATAGTTTTCTCGCTGAAATTTTTTACGGTATCAAACAGGCCGCCTGTTCTATTAACTATAGGGATTGTTCCATATGCTAGGGCAATCATCTGGCCTAAACCGCAAGGTTCAAACAGGGAAGGCATAATAAAAGCGTCGCTGCCCGCATAAATTTTATGAGCCAATAAATTGTTAAATTCAAAACGAACCCCGATTTTTGACGGATACTTGCGAGCAAGATTATTAAGACTTTTTTCAATATTTTTGTCCCCTTTTCCTAAAAATATGAACTGCACATCGTTATTAACAAATTTTGGAAGGACTTTTTTTATTAAATTATATCCTTTCTGAGGGTCAAGCCTTGAGACAGCGCCGATTAAAAGAGCGCCTTCTTTTTCCTTAAGATTAAAAACTTTCTGCAGATCAATTTTGCATTTCTTTTTTCCTTCCCTATTGTCTTTTGAAAAATTTGAAACTATTAATTTATCATTAGAAGGATTCCACTCCTTATAGTCTATGCCGTTAAGTATTCCTTCCAGATCGTTTGTGCGGTGCCTTAAAGTTTTTTCCATTCCGCGCCCGGACTCTTCATAAAGAATTTCTTTTGCGTATGTTGGGCTCACTGTTGAAAGCATATCGGCATAAACCAAACCGATTTTTAAAAAGTTTATTTTCCCGAAATATTCCAGCTTATCCCACACAAAGTCTTTCCATGAAAATCCGGCAATATTAATTGTGTCGGACTTAAATAATCCCTGATAGGCAATGTTGTGGATAGTGAAAACCGTGGCAGTATTACAATAAAATCCGTCTATGCTGTACAAAGTTTTAAGATACGCGGGAATTAGCCCCGTCTGCCAGTCGTGGCAGTGAACAATATCCGGCTGAAAACCTATGGCTTTGGAAGCCTCTAAAACTGAGCGCGAAAAAAAAATGAAACGTTCCCTATTGTCCGGATAATCTTCGCCTGAAGGGCCGTATACTTCCGGACGGCCGAAATATTTATCATTTTCAATAAAATAACAATCAGTCCCGTTGGGGCTGACAGCAGTCATAACTTTCGCAATTTCATATTTTTCGCCGATAGGTATCTGAAGTTTATAGGCAAGTTTTTTTAGATGAAATTTATTTTCATCTATTTTTTGGTATTTAGGTATAAAAATTTTAACATCATGGCCGTCTTCTTTAAGATAAGGAGGAAGGGTTCCGACCACGTCTGCTAAACCGCCCACTTTTATGAAAGGGGCGCACTCGCTTGCAGTTATCAATATTTTCATTTTTTAAATTTTATTCGGATTCTTTTAAAAATTTTGCTGCTTCTTCAGGAGGGGTTGGATTGACGTAAAAACCGCTACCCCACTCAAAACCGGCTACCTGCGTCAATTTAGGAATTATTTCAAGATACCAATGGGCGTAGGGCATGTGCGGCTCTTTTAAAGGTGAATTATGGATAATATAATTGAAGGGAGGCCTTTCTAAAACTTTGTCAATTTTTCCCAAAACTGTCTGAAGCATTCCTGCCAAATTACTTGCTTCTTCCCGATGAATATCTTCAAATTTTGAAGAATGAAATTTCGGTAAAATCCAAGTTTCAAACGGAAAACGGGAAGCAAAAGGGCAAAAAGCTATAAAGTGGTCATTTTCTGCTACAACTCTTTGGCCGGATGAAATCTCCTGCTTCATTATGTCGCAAAAAACGCATCTTTCCTTGTAGTCGTAATGGTTCTTAGCCCCGATAATTTCTTCCCGCACCCTTTTTGGTATTATCGGGGTTGCTATAAGCTGCGAATGCGGATGCGACAACGTCGCCCCCGCTTGTGCTCCCCTGTTTTTAAAAATAAGAATATATTCAAGCCGAACATCCTTTTTTAGGTCAATTATTCTGTCTTTATAAACCCAAATAATATCTTCCACTTGTTTTTTCGGCAGTTCAGGTATTTCTTTTTCGTGATCAGGAGATTCTATAATAACTTCGTGCGCTCCGACCCCGTTCATTTTATCGTACATTCCATCTCCCTGACGGTTTAAAGCTCCTTCTATCTGAAGAATCGGATATTTATTAGGAACAACTCTGGCTGTCCAGCCGCTGGTATCCTTGGCTCTTCCGTGAGGCCCATAGGCAAAAATTTCCGGAGGAGTGACCTTTTCGTTTCCCGGACATAAAGGACAGCTTTTTTTGGAATTCTGTTCCTCTTCCCTGGAAAATTCAATTGGCCGCTTGCTTCTTTCTTTAGAGATGATGACCCATCTTCCTATAATCGGGTCCCGCCTTAACTCAGGCATTGTTTATTCCTTTAATACGTTTTAAAGTTTAGAAAGTTTTGAAAGTTAAAAGTTTAAAGAATCCTTTCCAAACAAAATTGTTTTTCTTGTTTTCCTATATACTTTCGTTTCTCATCCCGAGTAGTTTCTGATGAGCAGGTTTTTCCGTAATGATCTGCTTATCAGAAACTATATCGGGGAGGTGGGACTTGAACCCACGACCTTCCCGATCCCATCGGGACGCGCTAATCCCACTCTTGTTATAAATCGGGGAGGTGGGACTTGAACCCACGACCTCTTGCTCCCAAAGCAAGCGCGCTAGCCAATTGCGCCACTCCCCGATTTAATCAATTTTTCAACAAACCTGCTACTTTTTTGGGACTTAATATAGTATTCTCTTTTTCTTGCTTCAGATAATGTATCAAAAGTCTCTTTGTATTCCAATTGATATGGAACAAACTTTTTAGTACTTTTTGTTTTCCCCCTGTTATGCTCCTCAAGTCTTTTACCTAAATTTCCGGTACTACCTATATAATATCTTCCATTTCTTTTGCTTTTGAGAATATATAGATAATACATTTTTTTTCAGCGACCTTCCCGATCCCATCGGGACGCGCTAGCCAATTGCGCTACTCCCCGATGAAACAGTAATGAGTAATTAGTTTATAGTAATTTGATAAAACCTTTCTAATTTCTAAATACTAGCAAATTGAAAAGGCATGACTCTTCTAATTTCCAATTTCTAATCACTAATCACTGTTTCTATTTTAACAACTTCTTAAAAATGAGTCAATTCAGATTGTATAAGCCTTTTTGCTTTAAAAAGCGCTTTAGCCCTGTGGCTGATTTTATTTTTTTCTTCGTTTTTCAGCTCTGCTAAAGTCTTAGAGTGAGATTTTATCCAAAATAAAGGATCGTATCCGAACCCGTTTTTTCCTTTAATTTTTTCCGTTATTATACCGCAAATTTTTCCTTCAACCGTAAATACTTTGCCGTGAGGATCCGATAAAGCGATCACCGTTCTGAAGCAGGCTTTCCTTTTTTCTTTCGGAACACCTTTCAACAATTTGAGAAGTTTATTATTGTTGTCTTCGTAAGAACAATGGGAACCAGCCCATCTTGCGGAATAAACTCCTGGTTCATTATTTAGGTATCGGACTTCAAGTCCTGAATCATCCGCTAAAACCCATTTTTTTGTTATTTTAGCAACAGTCTTAGCTTTTTTTACCGCATTTTCTTCTAAGGTTTTTTTGTCTTCTATTATATGCGGTATTCCTTTAAATTCAGCTAACGAATGAATTTTTATAGGCAAATCTTTTAAGATACTTTTAATTTCTTCGTATTTATGTTTGTTATTTGTCGCTATCACTAACTCATTCATTATTTTAGCTGGCCAATTATTTTTTTCTGAATATTTATTATTGACTTTATTCCTTTCCAGGCAAGGACTAGCATCTCATCCAAATCCTTTTTTGAAAAGGTTTCTTTCTCGGCAGTCCCCTGTATCTCAACGATTCTTCCGGACCCGGTCATAACGACGTTCATATCCACATCCGCGTTATTGTCTTCTTCAGCGCAAAGATCCAAAATCTTTTTGCCTTTAACAATACCCACGCTTACGGCGCCTAGATATTCTTTGATAGGAAAAGAATCTATCGCTTTCTCTTTCTGAAGTTTTTTAAGCGCAAGAACCAGCGAAATAAAAGCGCCGTTAATTGACGCGGTTCTTGTGCCTCCGTCCGCTTTGATAACGTCGCAATCTAAAATTATTGATCGCGTTCCCAAAACTTTCAGATCAATTATTCCTCTTAACGAACGGCCGATTAATCTTGAGATTTCCTGGCTTCGCCCTCCGCCGGTGCTCCTGTTTCTGGGGGTCCTTTCTTTTCCTGCCCGCGGAAGAAGAGAATATTCCGCCGTCACCCATCCTTTATTTAAACCTTCTTTTTCAATAAAAAACGGGACTTTATTTTCAACGCTTGCAACGCAAAGGACCCTGGTTTCTCCCATTGAAAAAAGGCAGGAACCTTCGGCATGTTTCAAATAATTTTTTTCAACTTTAACTGTCCTGATCGGCATAATTCCTCTTTTAAGACATAGATTTAATATTTTCTGTTAGATGGCGGATTTTTTCCTCAGCATCTCTGAGTCGTTCTTTTATTTTTGAAACTTCTTTTTCAGGCGCGTGTTTTGTGAAATCGTCATTTTCCAGTTTCTGCCTGCAGCGGTCAAGTTCAATTTTTGTTGTCTCAATTTCTTTTTGCAGCCGGGATTTTTCCTTTTCCAGATCAATCAATCCTGCCAGCGGAACAAAAATTTCAATGCCTCTTAAGGCAGACATGGCTGATTGAGGAATCCTTTTAATTGCACTTCCGATTTCAAGATTTTCCGCCTTGGCAAGTGTTTTTAAATATGAGCGGTTTTCCTCTAAAACTTTTTTTAATTTATCCGAAGAAACATTTATAGAAACTGAAATATTTTTTGAGGGCAAAATATTCATCTCGCTTCTTATCGTCCGGACTGCTACCACAACTTCCTGAACCAGCCCCATATTTTCTAAAATCTTAGCTTGAATTAATTTCTCGTTAGGTTCCGGCCATTTTGACAAAAGGATGCTTTTTAAATCTGCGGATACTTGAATTAAGCCGGCTAAATTTCCCCAAATTTCTTCCGTGATAAACGGCATTATAGGATGCAAAAGCCGTAAAATTCCGGATAATATTTCAATAAGGATATTTAAAACATTCTTTTTGGAGTCCTCATCCGGCCCGTTAAGCCTAATTTTTGCAATTTCAATGTACCAGTCGCAATACTTGAACCAGAAAAATTCATAAACCAGCCGCGCAGCCGAATCCATATTATAAGAATCATAAGCTTCGGTAACATTTTTTATTAAAGAATTGTACTCGGATATTATCCACCTATCCGCAAGTTCTTCAGCTTTATATCTATTTTCAAAATCTTTTGCAGAATAATTTTGAGCGTTCATTAAAACAAACCTGGAAGCGTTCCAAATTTTATTAGAAAAATTTCTTGCACTCAAAAAAGAATCATCCGATAACTGCATGTCCCTTCCCGGAGCCGCGTTGGAAGTAAGGGCAAACCTCAGCGCGTCCGTACCGAATTTTTCCATTATTCCCAAAGGATCAATTACATTTCCCAAAGATTTAGACATTTTTTTGCCGAAACGGTCCCTTACTATCCCGTGAATAAAAACCTCTTTGAAAGGAATGTCTTTAATAAACTCAAGCCCCATCTGGACCATGCGTGCAACCCATAAATATAGAATCTCATGGCCGGTAACTAAAACTGAAGTCGGATAATAATATTCAATATCATTTTTTGATTCTTTTTTAGGCCAGCCGAAAACGCTGAACGGCCATAGAGCTGAGGAAAACCAGGTGTCCAACACATCTTCATCCTGTTTGATTTCCGTTCCGCCGCAATTAGGGCACTTTTCAATTTTTTCAACAGATGCTACCGGCGGACATTTCTTTGATTTATCTTGGTTTGACAGACAGTAATATATCGGAATTCTGTGCCCCCACCAAATCTGCCTTGATATACACCAATCCCTTAAATTTTCAAGCCAGAGTTTATAAGGATTTGCCCAATTTTCAGGAATAAATTTCACCTTTTTCTTGTCAACTACTTGGATAGCTTTTTTTGACATTTCCTCAACTTTTAAAAACCACTGCTCGGACATAAGCGGCTCAATAGGAGTATTGCACCTATAACAACGGCCGATCGCGTGAAGATGTTCTTTTGTTTCCAATAAAAATCCTTGAGCTTCCAAATCTTCCAGGACTTTTTTGCGGGCTGAATATATATCCAGCGAAGCATAAATACCGGCTTCTTTTGTCATCTTGCCGTGAAAATCAATTACTTCAACCCTAGGCAGATTTTGCCGAAGGGCTATCTCGTAGTCAGTTTTGTCGTGCGCCGGAGTTACTTTTACCGCGCCGGTGCCGAAAGTCTGGTCAACTATGTGGTCGGAAACGATAGGGATTTCTCTTCCAACAAGTGGAAGGATTATTTTTTTTCCTACCAAATTTTCGTAGCGTTTATCGGAAGGATTAACTGCCACTGCAGTATCTCCGAGCATTGTCTCAGGACGGGTTGTGGCAACGATAATAAAATCCTTGAATTCTTCGGCCGAACCATTTTTTCTGCCGTCTTTTAACGGATATCTGATATGCCATAATTTGCCTTTTTCTTCTTCATGTTCCACCTCAATGTCCGAAAGAGCGGTATGGCAGCGCGGACACCAGTTTACTAATGTTTTTCCGCGGTATATTAGGCCTCGTTTAAAAAGTTCCACAAAAGCTGTGAGTACGGCATTTGAACATACTTCATCCATTGTAAACCTTGTTCTGCTCCAATCCAAAGAACAGCCCAGTTTTCTTAATTGTCTTAAAATTGTGTCTCCGGATGAGTTTTTCCACTCCCGCATCCTTTCAAGAAATTTTTCCCTGCCCAATTCATTTCTCGTTTTATTTTCAGATTTGATTAATTTTTCAACAACATTTTGGGTGGCAATTCCTCCGTGGTCAGTTCCCGGAACCCAAAGCGTGTTAAATCCCCGCAATTTCTTGAAACGGATAATTATATCCTGGAGCGTGTTGTTTAGGGCATGTCCCATATGAAGCGATCCGGTGACATTAGGAGGAGGAATGACAATAGTGAAAGGTTTAAGCTTCTTATTTATTTTTGATGAAAAAAAACCCTCTTTTATCCAAAATTCATATAACCTATCTTCAACTTTTTGAGGGTCGTAAACTTTTTCCATTTCTTTAGGCATTTTAAGTCTCTCTTTAAATTTTATAATTCAAAAAATGTTAGCAAAACAAAAGCATTTTTTCAAGTTTAATCCCTATTTTCCATTGCGAAATCTAAAGCACTTATTTGCCAAAATCCCCCTTATCCGCCAGGCACCGCACTTAGTTTTCAAAAAGTTTAACCTAAAATATGTTTTTTCAGTATTTTTTTTGTGATTTATATATCAGAAGAATATTTTATTATTAAACATTGACAAATGATTATAATTACTATAAAATAAAAGCAGTAATCGGAGGCAAAAAAGTGAAAAAAATCAGAGGTTTTACTTTAATTGAACTTATGATAGTTGTGGCCATTATTGGCATACTCACCGCATTGGCAATACCTAAATTTGCCGACCTCATTCGTAAATCAAATGAAAGCGTAACGAAAGGAAACCTTGGAGCTATACGCAGTGCTGTAGCGGTTTATTATGGCGAACAGGAAGGATTTTTCCCTTATCCAACAGCGGATGGGCAAGATCCCAATAATTCTCTAGGTGGTATTTTAACTTCAAATTCCGGGAAATATATGAAAACTATGCCCAAATGCTTTGTTCCACCGTATCATCCTGTTTCCTACGACACAACTATATCCGTCTCCAGCGCGTCAGAATCATCCTATCCGGGTGGCTGGGGATATGAAGAAGATCCTACTGCAGCAGCATACGGATCAGTATGGGTTAACTGTACCCATACTGACAGCAAAACAACAACTTGGGGAATTTACTAGTTTTTAGCTCAAAACCTGAATTTAAGTAAAATCTTCTTTATTATTAAGAAGGTTTTGCTTTTTTAAATTCTACTTGACATATTAGTTTTTTTTTGTTATTAACTCTAACATATAAGTATTAGGGGGCTTCTAATGTTTTCACAAAAAGTTAAAAAGGGATTTAAACAACAGCTTACTGTTGTTCTTATTCCCCATAACAGCATTAACCCGCTAAAAATTAAGCTTTCCGTGCCTTTCATATTATTTATCTTGGTTCTCTGGACAGGAATAACTGTTTGGGCAGGATATTTGTCCGGAAAACATGTTGACTACTGGAAAGCAAAAATGGATTATAATCTTATGCGCATCAGGGTTTCCTTTTTTGCGCAGGAATTAAAAAAGACCCGCGGGATGATTGAACAGGTTAAAGAAAATGATGAAAGCTTGAGAGGCCTTCTTGATATGAAATCAAAGAAAGCAATTGTTGAAAATGAAAAAAGAGGTATGGGCGGACCCACGGTAGCGGATGTAAACAGCCTCAATCTTACCCTTGCAGGAAAATTAGCCGACCTAACTCAGCGAGACATTCTGGCACAGACATCAGCTCTCAGAAAAGAAACCCAGAAACGTATTCAAAGCTCTCAGGAAATATTTGATTATATTGAAAAACAGCGCACTATTTATCGTTCTACCCCCAATCTTTTTCCTACAATGGGCGAAATTACATCCCGATTCGGTTTTAGAGTCCACCCGATGTTCAAATCATATGAATTTCATTCCGGGTTAGATATTGCAAACGAGCGCGGCACAAAAATTTATGCTACTGCTGACGGAAAAGTAAAAGTGGCCGACTGGCAGCCCGGGTTCGGCCGTCTGGTAATTATTCAGCATAACTGCGGTTATGTCACTTATTACGGCCACATGTATAAAATATATGTGAATGAAGGCGATACGGTAACCAGAGGTGATGTCATCGGCTTAATGGGCAATTCGGGAACTTCAACAGGAACCCACCTGCACTACGAAATCCAGCTTTATGGTAAACCGGTGAATCCCGCAAGATACCTGAAGAAAATCCTCAGAGATGGAAATGTTCAGGACGTCTAAAATAATATAAGAGGCGCTAATGTCAAAGAAAAAAACAAACGGACTATCTGTCGTTGAAACATTTATCGGAGCAAACTCAATTATCAAAGGATCCATACAAACAAAAAATTCCGTACGGATTGACGGCAATATTGAAGGAAATATTGTTGAAGCGGACGGAGTAATAGTAGGCGAAAAGGCTTCAATTAAAGGCGACATAAACGCCAGAATCGTGGTTATCGGCGGAAAGGTTACGGGAAATATCTCCGCAATTCACAACATTGAAATACTTTCAAAGGCAGAAGTCCGCGGAGATATGCGCAGCTCGGTGCTTTCAATAGCCGAAGGAGCAATAATTGAGGGAAGCTGTGTTGCTTTGTCCGATGATAATAAAGTAATTGAACTTGACGTTGAATCCGTCAAATAACTCCGGCGTAAGGTTTATTCCTGCCAATTATTTAAAATCAACACAAAAGAAATAATAAGGTTTTGAGTCCAATTTAAAAATATTTTATATCCGGGTTCACCCCGTTAGAGACATACCTCGCTCGCCTCGCTGCGAAGCGGGCCGGCAGGCGGGCAACGGGGTAAACCGCCATCTAACAGCACTATTTCAATCCGCCGACAGGAATCGGCGAACTTCTCTAACGGGGTAAATAATTATGATGCATTTTTTCAGAAAGCACAGGGAAACAATATTTATTATCACTATAGCGGGTTTTCTTGCGGGTATTTTTGTCGGTTTCGGCAGTTATTTTTTTATCGGAAAAACTCCCTCGGACGCCGTAGTTGAAGTTAACGGAAAAGACGTTCCCTACAGGCGCTATACAAATTTGCTGAATCAAGTAAGAAACAGCATGACTAAAAATAAGGAAGATATTACCGACGAGGTTTTGAACAAGAAAAAGCAAGAAGTCATACAGCAGCTTATCCAGGAAGAACTTTTTTGGCAGGAAGCTAAAATATTCGGAATCAGCGTGTCCAATAAAGAGCTTGCAAATGACATACAAAACTATCCGGCATTTCAAAAAGACGGAAAATTCAGCCATCTTCTTTATTACAGAATATTAGGCGAGATACTCCGCGAAACACCGCGCGACTTTGAAGAATCCCGCAGAAAACAGATTGCGGCATACCGATTAAGGCAGTTTATCGCATCCAGCGTAAGAATAACCGAGCCTGAACTCCAGATTGAATATGCCCGGGCTAATAAAGGAAATATGGCAAACTACGAAAAAGAAAGAGAGAAGTTTTTGGATAATTTAAAACAGGAGAAAACAATACTGGTGTTTAACGAATGGTTTAAAGATCTTAATCGGACGGTAAAAATAAAGGTTAATCTTGACGAGATAGAAAGCAAATTCCAGAAATAACGCCTACGCTTTTCTTCGCAGCATATTCCTATATTCATTCCTGTGTGTAGTTAATATCTTCTTTAAATATTTCATCTGCTCATCAATAGAAATGCGGTACATATTCAAATGGATTTTATACCTTTTATTAAAGTGATACTCCGCATACCTATCCATGTTGTTAAGCGTTTTCTTCAGCCTGTCCTGAATTTCGTGATAAAAATTAAATGTTTTTTCAAGAAGCGAAAGTTCATTAGTGTACCCTTTTACGTTCCCCTCCCTGAATTCGTTGTAAAGGAATATCAGTTTTTCAAGATAGGTCCTTGAAGCCATCTGCCCCAAAATGTCGGCTGTCCCAAGTATATATCCCAAATTTTTTTCTACTTTGTTCTGGAATTTTATAGTTTGGACATCAGGGACTACTCCCGTGCAGCCGATCATATTCCCAGCGGCAATTGCATCTTTTTCGCTGTACCCTAGTTCTTTAAAATATTTTTTTACAAAATCCGCGCTTCGTTTAACGTGAACTAATGTGTACTTTGCCCCCGTTCCTTCATTATCATCAACGGTTTGAATGTAGCCGGCATCATGAAATATTGTAGCGATCAGAGCTATTACAACGCTTTCGCAGGGCAATTTATTTATAAAATGATTTATGTTATACCCGTCAATTAATCTTGATATCGCCAGCAGGCAGTCTGTTATGTGGGACATGTCGTGAAATTTTGTATTGCAGGCTTTATATCCCGGATATCTCCCTTCATAAAAATCAAGAAAATCCCGAAAAGCCATCCTTACCTTAAGAAACTC
Source organism: Elusimicrobiota bacterium (assembly GCA_026388075.1). NCBI lineage: Bacteria > Pseudomonadati > Elusimicrobiota > Elusimicrobiota bacterium. Next base: position 5,656 of record JAPLKN010000057.1, on the reverse strand, counting down.
GTGAATAGGATAATGCTGAATAAAATTATATTTTACCTCTTCTAAGATCGCCGTCGGGCTTGACATATCAACCAGCTGCGATAATTGAACAAATTTTCTTTTATTCATAACACCTCACAATTTAATTTAACGGGCATTATTTAGTGCTTGTTGAAAAAGTCATCAACAAGCACTGATTACACAGATTTCTAAAAGATTACACCGTTCTTATCGTCGGACTTTAATCTGTGTAATCTGCCCTTTAATCTGTGAAATCATAGTTTCTGTTAGTTTTTCAACAGAAACTATTTAAGTTTTATATTAAAATATTTCAAAAGCTTTTTAGTCTTTTTATATGGAAGGCCTACTACATTATAGTAATCTCCGAATATTTTTTCAACAAAAGCGTCATCCTTTTCCTGTACCGCATAAGCGCCGGCCTTATCCATATGCTTTCCGGCCAATTTATTTATTTCTGTATCGCTTAACTTCCGCATCTTTACTCGGCTAACTTCATAATCAACTTTTTTCTGGTTTGTCTTTGAATCAATAACCGCAATCCCGGTATAAACCTTATGGAAACTTCCGTTCAATTTTTTGAGAATCTCCCTTGAATGCAGTTCATCGGCGGGTTTACCGATAATATGGCCTTTTAAGACAACAATTGTGTCCGCCCCGATAACCAAACCTTCTTTTAATTTTTTGGCAACGGATTCAGCTTTTCTTAAGGCCAGTTCTTTAACAATAAAAGAAGGTTTCTTAAGCAGAGTATGTTCCTTAATATGGCTCGGAATTATTTTGAATTTTAAACCCCACTGCTTAAGAAGAGCTATTCTGCGCGGCGATACCGAAGCAAGAATAACAGGAGATTTAACTCCTTTGATAGCTGTTCCCTTTTTAATGCGAAATCCTCCATAGCCCTCTTCTATAAAACATAAACGCCTTTTTGTCAATGTTTATTTTGCAATCTAAACATTAGACTTCTAAGCTAAAGAGTATTTACTATTTTGAGAACTTTTTAAAAAGAAGCGCTGAGCAAATAATACCTATAATGGCCAACAAATTAATTTTCAGCATGCATCCGAGCGTAATTTCAATTATTCGCAAATCAAGCGTTGCCGGACTCAATCCCGCAGTAAGATCGGCAATGAATAAATCTCTTATTGGCCCCTGAGGTATCGCTATACCTATAAACTTGCCCAAAAACGAACCAAGCAGCGCGCCTACAACAATAACCAAAATGAACCAAATAACATTTTTTCCCATGCTTTTCCTCCTTTATTTTCGAAGAATCAACAAATAATCAATTCGGCAATCAGATTAAGGATGGACACCTTCAAGCTTAGTAGTTGATTCCGTGAACAAGCGCATAATCTGTGACCCAAACAATCTCACAACTACTATGGCTGCTATTGCAATTAAAGCAACTATGAGGATATACTCGGTCATTCCCTGTCCTCTTTCATCTTTTAAGAAATTTTTTATCATTTTTTTCACCTCCTTTTATAAGATTTTTTGAAAATTAATACCTATCACCTTTACATCCAGTCCCGGCAAGCACTTCAGACCGCGCCCCAATCTTTAGTTTTTTTATTATTCCGCCTCCCCCAATGTAACGACTCCACGCAGAAAAAAGCTTCGGAGTATCAAAATCGTAGGCAACCTTTACATAGGATGAATATTTCTCGATTCCATTTCCTCCATAATATATTTGCTGCAACGGATTCAAAGCGTCTCTATTTATTCTGATTTCAATATTATTGTTTTCCAATATTTTTTTATCGAGAACTCTGCCTTCGTTTTCTTTTCCACACAAATAATCAATCACTTCACTCCTTATTTCAGTCTCATTCATTCTCGTATAAAGAATTAGATCACTTCCGTACCTCGCCCCCATTAGCAACTGCTGCCTGGTAAGCAGTATCTGAGCGAACCAAAAAATCATTACAATAACGACCACTATTATCGGGATAAGTAAGATATTCTCAATTAATGCCTGCCCATTTTCCTTCGATTGATTTCTTTTCATTTTCTCAATGCTGGACGATTCTAAGATAATTGCTCGGCACCAACTGCGCGTCCCAACCTCCGTATTGAGCTCTTAGATATTCCTTAAAAACAGGCGAGATTTTATCAGAAGGATGGTCTCTGGTTTCTAATGGAAACATTGGCCCATTCCTGTTATATACAGCCGCAGAAGAAACTGCTTCCATTTCAACATCGTCCAATCCTATCCACTTACTAAAAATAAAACCCTTTTTTTCTATTTTCTTTTTCAATATAATCATCACTTTACAGCTTTTACTGAAAATACTTTTATCGGCATAAAGCCAAGAGTGGCAATCGTTTTCCTTATTGAAACTCATTGCTTCCGTCCAAAAAAAGTGCAGGTGATAACTGGGCCATTCTGGATTGGGGGGAACACTATGGCACATGCTCTGTGTATTATAGTATTTTATACCATTTTTGTTTCTGTATAAACCCAACACATTGAAGAGTGGAGACATCCAAATATTTAATTTTTCCTTTTTAAATTCATAACCCTCACTATTTAGGGATGCAACCTTTTCTGCATATGGAAGCACATTCATCAAAAACGCGCCATAAAACGCGTCTTGATATTCTCGAAGCCTAGAGACCCAGAATTTTGTTCTTTCAATATTTTTTCCATAAAGTTCATATGAAAAAAATTCTGTCCCAGGACATCTGCCTCCATGCCATATATCCAAAGCTGAACCTACCATTTTTTGACTGTCATTAAGACACATCCAAAAAAATAAAAATGGCGTCCATGGAGGACACCAGCCATAAGGTCCATCCCAGGTTCCGAAACTGAAATAATTAAAAATTCCAGGTGGTTCACAGCCAACAAACTTCCCGAGAGCCAACCCAACTTCCCCGTCATATAAAGTACAAGCTATTAAGTAATTCAGATATCCTAAAGCATTTAAAGTTCTTGCTTTAAAAACAGCAACCGATATTGCGGCATTATCGGCAGCGTTTTGAAGCATCATTCGTTCCTGCATCAATTTAGCAATATTGACCATCATCGCCCAGGAAATTATTAGCACCATAATCATTACGAGCATATAAGGCATTGCCTGGCCTTTTTCAGATTTGCACCTAGAAACCAGGGACCTCTGATGGATATGATTTGTCATAGTAATCTTCATCTGGTGATTTAACCATCCACGCTCGCGAAGTATTCCTTTTAACATTCGTATTTCCGATGGACAATATAGTTGAGCCGCTAAGAAGCTTACCAAACATTATGCTCTGTAAGTATTTTAATCGGGTATTATAACTTTTTATTTCTTTTGGCCGATTAGTTCGCTCATTTATGTGGGCTCCCTCTAATGTTACATAATCAACCGGTACATTATACGGGACAAAATCCAATTTTCCCGAACTAATTTCATTCATAAACAAAAAAAGTGCGGAAGCTAGTGTTTTTGCCTTAACATCCTTGTCGGTTTTAGAAACAACTGCGACTCTGGAAATTGCAAAAGCCGCTTCATTGGCTATTAAGTCGTTTACAACCATAATGACAAGCTGGATGCCAGCGAAAACTACTATAGTTAGAAACACGGTTGAAAGAAGCGTTTCTATCATCGCCTGCCCGCGGTTATTTTTGCTGATATTTTTCAGTCTCATTGTTTTTTTATTTTTATCGGAATTGTGGTAGTTGCGGTCTGGAAACCTATTAAATCCGTTGCGATCATTGTAACTGAATATTTTTCTGGTTTAACCCCTTCTATTCCCGAAAGCGTGAAGGAGTTTTTGAACTTAAGCGGCTTAGCAAATAAAGGTTCTTTCCCATCTATCATTGAAGGTTGAAGCAATACTACTCCGCCATTTTTGTCACGAACTATTAAGTCTTCCCTCAACCAATAGTAATCCATGCTTTCATCCTTAGGCCCTTTTTCAGCAAGAGTTGTCATATTTTTAACATTAAAAGTGATAATTATTTTTTCATTGGGACTAAATACAATTGTGCCGTTAGAAATATCATTTTCACCCGTACCTATCCTTATATCGGATATTTCAAGACTTGATCCAGTGGGCTTTGAACCCCACATCTTGCCCAAGATCGGACACTTACTGCACGAAGCAAAAGCCAAAGCAAAAACAATCACAACAACGAAAAAAACTGAAGACTTGCAAAATTGCATGATAACCCTCCTAGATACTATCGCACAGCCGGTGCCCCGGATTTTTTAAGATAAGAATCTACTGATTTGGTAAAATTAGAAACAGAATCATTTGCTGATGTTAATTTAGATCCGATTGAAGTTGTCAGTGTATCTACCTTAGCCTGCGTTTTATTAAATGCATTTTGAACATTAGTCTGGGCCGCAACAGTTTCAGCTTTAATAAGCGCGGCTTTAGATTGCATTACGGATCCAAATTCCGCGACTTTCGCATCATATTGGCCGGAGATATTCTTTAAGTTTTGTTGCGCTTGCTCAATTTTGGCATTGTATTCTTTTAGAGGCGCTTGAGCGCCTGCGTGAACATCGTTAATTCTTGACTGGGATTGCTCAACAGCCTTTTGAATATTCGCCTTTGCATCGTTAATCTTTGCGTTATACTCGTTTACAGAGTTCTGTAATGCCGCTCTCGCATCGTTGATTTTTCCCTGATACTCATTCACGGTATTTTGCGCCGCCTCGCGGGCTTCATTCATTTGTGTCTGATAGGAATTAACGGTTGCTTTTAAATCAGCTTGGGCTTCTTCAATTTTTCCCTGATACTCGCCGACTTTTGCTTTAACGGTGTTTTGTGCCGCATCAATTTTTGACTGGTATCCGTCAACCGTTGATTTTATACTCGCATTCACTTCCGCAATCTTTGACTGGTATTGATCCACCGTTTCCTTCATATTAGATTTTGTTTCAGATATCTTGCCCTCAAGGATTCCAATCTTATTCTGCGCGGCATTAGATGTACTGTCAATTTTTGCCTGAAGCGGAGCAATCTCTTTATTACATGCATTCATGCTATCGTTAATATTTTTCTGATAACCGTCAATCCCCCTGCTTGAGTCAGCTAACGAATCCTTCATATTTTGCCTCATACGGGTTATGTCGGCATTAAGGTTTTTGACAGTCTCATTGTCCGTAGCCTTGGCTAGTTTTTCCTGCGCCTCATCAATTTTTGAATCAAACTCCTCCATTTTTGCTTTGGCTTGTGCCTGGGCCTGGTCTATTTGCGATTGAATTTTGGACACATTTTCTTCCATTCTTGATTTTGCATCGTTTATTTTTGACTGACAGTCATCAACCGTATTTTTGACCTCGGCTCTGATATCGTCAACTTGCTTTTGATAACCATCCATTACTTTATAAGCGGATTCTTCTGCCTCATCAATCTTTGCCTGGATATCGTCAATTTTACCCTGTACACCTGCCCTCGCCTCATCAATTTTTGACTGATAGCCGTCAATTTCTTTTTGAATCTGCCGCTTGCGGTAGGCTTCTTTCCCAAGCGATATGCCGATGTAAACAAGAACAGACAAGCCTGCAAGGAAGAATATTCCCGAAAAAATTTTGGCGGATAAATTTGTTTTTTCGCGTTTTTTTCTTTTCACCTTATTAGCGGAGCTATTGTAAAAGCAACCATCGAAAGAACGGCGAGAAGGGTGATGATGACCCAGATTATCTTGATTTTTTTCTTG
>JAPLKN010000056.1 GCA_026388075.1 Elusimicrobiota bacterium | reverse complement strand
TAAAACTCTTTTTTTATACATTTAACAGCCGCCGATATTGTCAATCTTGTATTCTCCGCTAAAACAAGCTGTACAAAATTCATGCTTGGGTGAACCCGTAGCTTTTATCAATCCGTCTATGCTCAAATAATGTAGTGTATCAACATTTAAATACCGTTTAATATATTCCACCGAATGATTGGATGCAATTAATTCTTTTTTTGTCGGGGTATCAATGCCGTAAAAACACGAATCAATAATTGGAGGCGAGCTTATGACCATATGAATCTTTTTCGCCCCGGCATTTCTAATCATTTTTACCAATTTCCTGCTGGTAGTCCCTCTTACAATTGAATCATCCACCACAATAACCCTTTTACCGTTCAATAAATCTTTAACCGGATTGTATTTTATTTTTGCGCCGAAATCCCTGATACTTTGGCTGGGCTCAATAAATGTCCTTCCGATATAATGGTTTCTGATAAGCCCGGTTTCATAAGGAATATTTGCTTCCTGCGCGTACCCTAATGCTGCCGAATTTGCCGAGTCAGGAACCGGTATCACAAGATCTGCCTGGCCAATTTCTTTTAAACTTTCCCTTGCAAGAGCGCGGCCTAACTCTTTTCTGATTGAGTTAACGCTTTTTCCAAAAACAATGCTGTCCGGTCGGGCAAAATAAATATATTCAAATATACAAAGGGCGGCGTCTTTTTTCTTTTTTTCAAATTGTATTGATTTTACGCCCTTGTTACTTACTATAACCATTTCACCGGGCTCAACTTCTCTGATATATTTTGCTCCTATTAAATCTAAAGCGCAGGATTCAGAAGCAAAAACTGTTTGTCTGCCCATTTTTCCCATGCAAAGAGGCCTTACGCCCCAAGGGTCCCGTATGGCAAAAAGTTTTTCGGGCGTCATAATTAAAAGAGAATAAGCCCCTTTGACTTTACTTAATGCATATTTTACCGCTTCTTCAATCTGTGAACCGTTTGCTTTTGCAATTAAATGCAGGATTACTTCGCTGTCTGATGTTGTCTGAAAAATAGAACCTTCTTTTTCCAGTTTTTTTCGCCAGATCAGCGCGTTAGTGAGGTTCCCGTTATGCGCTAAGGCAAGATTTCCTTTTGCATAATTTATAACAAGCGGCTGAGCATTTTTTATCTGGCTTACACCGGTTGTTGAATACCTGACATGGCCTATCGCTATATGCCCTTTGAGTTTTTCAAGATTTTTTATGTCAAATACTTCGGCTACCTGCCCCATCCTAATTTCCGAATAAATTTCTTTTCCATTAGACGAAGCGATACCTACGCTTTCCTGACCTCTATGCTGCAATGCATAAAGGCCTAGATAGGTTAATTTTGAAGATTCAGTATTTCCGTAAATTCCAAATATTCCGCACAATGTCGTGCCCTCGCTAACACTCGGGCTTATCCGCCATTAAATCTTTGGCGGATTGTTTTGCTCCGAGTAGAATTGCTCCGCAAAACACTCCCCAAGAGGGAACCTAAGGTTCCCTCATTCGTCGGCGCTTCGCTGAACTCCCTCCTAAGAGGAATTTTATAAACTGTCGTGTCCTCCCAAAAGACAGGTTGAGGTTGAGATTTAGATTAAGAAAATTTTGTTTTCTTAATCTAAACCTGTCTTTATCTTAACCTGTTTCTATCAAAAAATGAACTTTTCGAAAAATTTGACTGCAGCAATAAATAAACCGAAAGAAAGGATTAATACCACAATGACTATTTTGAGGTTTTTCTGAAATATTTTAGACAGACGCCTGTTTTCAGATCGTTCCTGCCGGATTTCCGAAGCCAGCTGGTTGCGTATTTCTATACTTAAATTTGCATTATCGCGGTATGCCTCACATTTTCCGTCTTCCTTTGTCCACGTGCCGCGCAAAAGGCAAAATACAATCGCGTTGCCGCCTTCCTTATTTTTCCCTTTATCCCCTACATATAGGCATTCCCCGCACTTTGCCATACGAGCTACCTCCACAAAAGTTGCCAGATATCAACCGCCAGTTTCCAGTAACAAAAAAGCAGTTTCTCGTTTTCTGGTATCTGGTCACTGGTTACTGTTTTATTATTTTACATAATTTACAGCATTTTTGAAAATCTCAAGTCCCCATCCGGCTTCAGTTCCATCGCCTTTTATCTGGCGGGTGGGGTGTTGCCAGCGGTAAATAAATCTTTCCGGATGAGGCATTAAACCTAAAATATTGCCCTTTATATTGCAGATTCCGGCTATATTATTTTGAGCACCGTTAGGATTAAAAGGATATCCACCGGGATTCCCTTTTTCATTGACATACCTAAAAACTATCTGATTTTTCTCTTCCAGAGCATTCAATGCCTTTTTATCAGCGGCAATAAACTTTCCTTCGCCGTGAGCAACAGGCAAAGGAATAATTTCGGGCAAAGTTTTCGTCCAGATACACTGCGTTTTTTCTTTCTTAAGATTTATCCACCTGCATTCAAATTTATCCGAGTCATTAAATGTAAGAGTAGTCGTCTGAACAATATTTTCAGGATCAGGCAAAAGCCCCATTTTGACAAGGATCTGAAACCCGTTACAAATCCCCAATATTGGTTTTCCCGATAAAGCGAAAGCTTTAATTTCATTTCCAAGCTTGCACTTTATTTCATTTGCAAGAATTTTTCCGGAAGCTATGTCATCCCCGTAAGAAAATCCGCCGGGGATAACTAATATCTGATAATCAAATAACTTTATTTTTTTGTTTATCAACTGATTAACATGAATGCGTTCAGCATCAGCGCCTGAAAACTCTAATGCTTTTTGAGTCTCCCAGTCACAGTTGGTTCCTGCAGTCCTAATAATTATTGCTTTAGGTTTCATTATATTAGCGGATAGCGTTTAGCGGATAACGTATAGCAAAAACATCATTTGGGATTTAACATTCTATAAAGCATCCCGCCAACTTCTTTTAATAAATTTTCAATTCTTTCACTCTTGTCTATATATTTTAAATCAACAGACATTAAATATTGAGTTTCAAGTTCACATAGCGAACCATAGGCTATTGACAAAAACTGTTGGTATTCTTTGTTATATTGTCTTCCATAACCCTCTGCTATGTTTGATGGTATAGATACGACAGCCCTTTTCATCTGCTGTGTAAGACCATAAGTTTCGTTCTTTGGAAATTTCTCAAAAACTAAATAAATTTCTTTAGCTAAAGCGTACGATTTTTGCCAGACTATTAGATCTTTAAAACTGTTTGTTTTCATTTTTTTGCTTTAGGTTTTCCTATACGCTAAACGCTATCCGCTATACGCTATACGCTACCAATTCAGCGTTTTTTTCCACGCTTTGCGTAAATCATCAATATTTTCTTTTATCAGTTTATTTCCTTCGCTGTTTTTTACAATAACATTTTTGCTTTCAGAAACAGCGCCTGAACGCGAAAAAGGTATCCCTTCCATGCGGACTTCAAATTTTTCGGCGTTTTCCGGGGCAACTTCTACAATAAAACGGCCGTTTGATTCTGAAAAAAGAATTTCTGTAACTGTCATGCCTTTTGACGCGTAAACAGTGCCGAGGTTAAATTCAACCCCTTTATTTCCTGCAAACGCCATTTCAGAAAGCGCGACGACAAGCCCGCCTTCAGCGCAATCGTGGCAAGACTCAACAAGGCCTTCACTGATTGCATCCCCCAATAAAGTCATCGAATCGCGCGATTTTTCAGCTTCCACTGTCGGCACATTACCGCCTTTAATTTTTCTCATACGAAAATACTGTGAACCGCCCAGTTCATTTTTTGTAATTCCCACTACATAAATAAAATTTCCTTCCCGCTTTAAATCCATAGTAACGGTTTTTCTTATATCCTGAACTACACCCACGGCTGATATCAATAGTGACGGAGGGATAGAATATTCTTTGTTTCCTACCGAATACTCATTATGCAGACTGTCTTTTCCCGATATAAAAGGTATCCCGTAAGCTTTTGACATGTTATAGCAGCATTCCGCGGCTCTTACCAGACTGCCCAGAATTTCTTCTTTATTCGGATTTCCCCAGCAGAAATTATCCAAAAGCGCCATCCTTTTGATATTTCCGCCAACGCAAACCGCGTTCCTCAATGCCTCATCAATCGCCGAGGCAGCCATCCAATAGGTATCTATTTTCCCATACTCGGGATTTATTCCGTTGGATAAGACTATCCCTTTGTAACTATTGTCGGTAACAGTGTACGGCCAAATAACCGCCGCATCACCCGGGCCCGAATTGAATATAGTATTTCCGTGTAAAGGCTTAATGACTGTCTGTCCTTGAACTTCGTGATCATACTGCCTTATAATCCACTCGCGCGAGCATATATTGAGCGAAGAAAGAAGCTCAAGCAGATCCTTGCCTAAATCTTTTGATTCTATTTTTGTATTCTTTTTTATCTCGGCAGGCTCTGTCCAGACCGCTTTCCTAACCGGCTTTGGAACCCCATAGTGGAGAAAACCCATATCCAGTTCCGCTACGGTTTCTTTATCATAAAAAAGTTTTAGTTTTTTGTTATTGGTGAATTTTCCGATAAAAACCGCTTCAACATTTTCCGATTCAAAAACTTCTTTAATTTTTTCTTTTTTCTCAGGAGGAACGGCAAGGACCATCCTTTCCTGCGCTTCAGAAACCCATATTTCCCAGCTTTTTAATCCCTTGTATTTAAGCGGAACCAGCTCAAGATTTACTTCCACCCCGCACGATTCTCCCAATTCTCCTACAGCGCTTGAAAGCCCGCCGGCTCCGCAGTCGGTTATTGCGCGATAAAGATTCATATCGCGCGCTTTCAAAAGCGTGTCCATAAATTTCTTTTCTACAATCGGATTTCCGATTTGAACGGCGCTGACATCAGATTCCTGATCCAGTTTGGTAGAAGAAAATGTTGCCCCGTGAATTCCGTCGCGGCCGGTGCGTCCTCCTACAACTAGGACAAGATCCCCGGGTTTAACCTCTTTGCTGATTTTATCCTTTGGAATAATCCCCATAGTCCCGCAATAGACTAAAGGATTTGAAATATAGCCGTCATCAAAATAGACCGCGCCGTTTACCGTTGGAATACCCATTCTATTTCCATAATCCCTTACGCCGGATACCACCCCTTTTGCAATACGTTTGGGATGCAAAACACCTTTTGGAAGTTTTTTCCAGGACAGCTCGGGATCGCCGAAACAAAAGACATCCGTATTTGCAAGCGGCTTTGCCCCTTTTCCTACGCCAAGAATATCTCTGATAACTCCGCCAATCCCTGTTGCCGCTCCTCCGTAGGGCTCAAGCGCTGAAGGATGATTATGCGTTTCCACCTTGAATGCTATTCCGTTATCTTCATTAAATTCAATTATACCCGCGTTATCTTTAAATACCGACCAGCACCAGTTTTTATTAAGTTCTTTAGTAGCCTTAAAAATAGTTTCTTTAAGCAGATTGTTATATGTTTTTACCTTTATTTTCCCGCCGATTTTTTCCTTGTATTCAATTATTCCCGTCAGCGTTTTGTGCTTGCAGTGTTCGCTCCATGTTTGGGCAATAGTTTCAAGTTCTACATCGGTAGGATTTCTGCCGCGTTTTTTATAATAATTTTTAATTTCTTTCATTTCAAGAAGCGAGAGAGACAAAACATTTTTTCTTGAAAGTTCTATCAATTGTTTATCTGAAAGTTTGAGAATTTCTATAATGTTTACTGTCATTTAAAGGTCCAATGAATTTATTTTTTATTTGTATGATTAACTGACGAAATACTGCTGAATCATTGAATTTACGAGAAGTTTTTCGGCAATTTGTTTTGCTATACGCGGTAAAATAGCGCCTTCAAAAATATATTTTTGGCCGGTTTTTATCTTCAATTCAGACTTAATCCCTAAGTCTTCAACCGCTTTTAAAACACTTCCTGCTACGGCATCAGTAACGCCGTACTTAAGCCAGACTTCAATAGAGCGATACTTAATTCTTATTTTTCCTTCGGAACCTTCGGGAATTATGCTGTATTTTTCTGTAATCGGGTCGGTAAGAAGTTTTTCAGCGATTGACTTTATTTCATCTTCAGTTATACTGCCTTCAATATTGTAAAGCTGATGAAATTTGATACGCGGAACTTTTTTCAAAAAACCCATAACCAAAATATCATGGTGCACGTGCTCGCCGTGATGATCGCTGAAATTTGGCTTAAGTGAAACTTCTATTGTGTATTTCATCTTTTCAATTAAGTTAAATGTTAAATAGTTGAACTGTTCAAAATTTGTTTAAAACTTTTTTCCGGTAAGTTTTTCGTAAGCTTCAATATATTTTGCCCTTGTTTTTTCAATAACTTCATTGGGAAGCGAAGGCACGGGCGGCTGCTTATTCCATTTTATTGATTCCAAATAATCACGCACGTACTGTTTATCAAGGCTGTCCTGAGACTTTCCCGGCTGATACTTGGATTTTTCCCAAAATCTTGACGAATCGGGCGTGAAAATTTCATCAATCAATATTATCTGCCCGTTCAATAATCCGAATTCAAGCTTAGTATCTGCCAAAATTATTCCTCTTTCTTCGGCATAGTCGCTAACTTTATTATAAAGCGCTAAACTAAAATCGCGAATTTTAATAGCTGTATCGCTGCCGACTATTTCAACCATTTTTTCAAATGAAATATTCTGATCGTGATTTCCGCCTTCTTCTTTGGTTGAAGGAGTAAAAATCGGCTCGGGAAGCTTTGCTGATTCCTGAAGCCCGCCAAGCAGCATTATTCCGCATATAGACTGCGTTTTGCTATATTCTTTCCAGCCCGAACCGGCAAGGTATCCCCTAACAATGCATTCTATATTTATGCGGTTTGCCTTTTTTACTATCATTGAACGGTCTTTTAGATAAGGGTATTTTTTCAGATTTTTGGGAAACGCATTAAAGTTTCCGGTTATTAAATGGTTGGGCACGATATCTTCAACAAGATTAAACCAAAACAGGGAAAGTTTGCTCAATATTTTCCCCTTATCGGGAATTATTGAAGGCAAAACATAATCAAACGCGGAAATCCTGTCGGACGCGACTAGCAAAAGATTGTCTTCTAAATTATAGACATCTCTTACCTTTCCCTTGTGGTAAAGAGTCAGATCAATTTTTTCCTTTTCTAAGCCATTATTCATAAAGATCTCCAAATTAATGAACTTTTACAAAAAACATTATCCCCCTGGCAAGAACAGCGCTGATTAATGCCGTAATAGGCAGAGTCAAAATCCAAGCATATAATATCTTAAGTCCTACGGCCCATTTAACCGCTTTAAAACGCTTTGCCGTTCCAACCCCAACTATGCTGCCAGTTATTGTATGAGTTGTGCTTACTGGAACTCCAAGAGCTGCAGCCGCTTCAAGAACAATAGAAGCAGAAAATTCTGCCGAAGCTCCATCTATAGGTTTAAGATGGGACAAACGTTTGCCTAAAGTTTTTATTACAGCTCTTCCGCCAATCGCAGTCCCTGTTGCCATGGACAAAGCGCAAATAATCATAACCCAGATTGGAACGTGGGCGCTTTTAAAATTTATTTGTCCAAAATATCCCCCGATAAAAAGCAAAAGGGTTATTACTCCCATAACTTTCTGGGCATCATTTTGGCCGTGCATAAGAGACATAGCTGACGATGTGAATATTTGAAATATTGACGATATTTTAAAAACATTTTTAGGCCTCATTTTAGATGCAATAAAATAGTTTATCTTTAAAACTATCAGCCCGATCATAAATCCCAGTATGGGAGATATCAACATTGCAGAAAATATTATTAATACCCCAGAAAACAATATTGCTTTAAGGCCGTAAATTGATATTGCAGCTCCAATAAGGCCTCCAATAAGAGCGTGAGAGCCAGATACAGGAAGACCTTTGAGAACTGTATATATTTCCCAAATTATTGCACCAAGCATCGCAGCAAAAATCACATAGCTGCCGGTTTCGGAATTAATAATTGAAGAATTTACAATTCCTCCACCTATTGTTTTTGCAACTTTTGTGGACAAAAGCGCTCCCAAAAAATTGAGCACTGCAGAAAGCACTATGGCTTGTGAAGGTTTTAATACTCTGGTTGAAATAGCCGTGGCAACAGCATTTGCGGTGTCATGCCAGCCATTAGCAAAATCAAACGCTAAAGCAGTAACTATTACTATCCAAAAAAACAACGGAAGCTGTGGAAATTCCATAAAAGATAAGTTTGCTCCTAATAATGTATGGGCTAAGTATATTTAAAAATAATTGATTCAACATCCATTGCGGTTTGATTGCATTTGTCTAAGGATCTTTCCATTTCCTCTAGGATTTCCTTAAACTTTATTACAGTGAGAGGATCTTTCCCGTCTTTAAAAAGCGAAGCAAGGATATCATGATAAATTTTGTCGCCTTCTTCTTCATGATTCTTAATTTCCTTGCATATGTCAAGCACATTTCTAGAAAGTTTTTCGCCTGATATGGCACGGATAACTTTGGCACACTCGTGAGCTGCAAGGTTAAGCCTATCGGTAAAATTAACTACGTCAGGAAGCATTTCAGTAACATTATAAAGTGAAATTCTTTTGGCTGCAGCATCCATAAAATCAATTATATCGTCCAAATCCGAAGATAAACGATGAATATCTTCGCGGTCGTAATTAACTATAAATGTTCCTTCTAGCCAATTCATCATTTTGTGAGTAATATCATCGGACTCGTGTTCAATGTCTTTCATCCTTTTAACCCATTCTTCAACTCCCTTCTGATTAAAAGAATGAATAAATCTTGAAAATTCATCAGTTGCTTTCTCAATCACATCAGCATAAGATAGCATGAATTTCTCAAACTCAGTTTCTCGGCAAAAAAATCTCTTAAACATTTTATTTCCTCCGCTACTGAACTTCAAATTATAATTTATTTAATATTTTTCTTATTCTTTGTTACTGGCTTTTCCCTATCTACTGTCTACTACCTACTATCTACTGCCTTTACTCCCACTCTATTGTTGCCGGTGGTTTTTGTGAAATATCATATACAACGCGGTTAACACCCTTTACTTCATTGATTATTCTATTGGAAATCCTTCCTAAAACATCATAAGGGATTTTTGCCCAATCGGCTGTCATAGCATCTTCAGATTCAACTATTCTTAAAGCAATTACGTTCTCGTAAGTTCGTGCATCACCCATAACACCTACTGTTTTAATGGGAAGAATAATCGCAAAAGCCTGCCAGAGTTTTTCGTAAAGTTTAGCTTTCCTGATTTCTTCTTCAACAATAAAGTCCGCTTTTCTAAGTATTTCAAGGCGTTCCCATGTAACTTCGCCAAGCACTCTAACAGCCATTCCCGGCCCAGGAAAGGGATGACGGGTTAGTATTTCAGTAGGGATTTTTAGTTCTTTGCCAAGAATCCTGACCTCATCTTTAAAAAGGAACTTTAGTGGTTCTATAAGTTTCAAATGCATTTTTTCGGGCAGGCCCCCGACATTATGATGCGTTTTTATAACGGCCGAAGGACCCTTTACGGAAACGCTTTCAATTACGTCAGGATAAAGAGTGCCCTGTACCAAATAGTCAACATTTTGAATTTTTCTTGCCTCTTCTTCAAAAACTGCTATGAATTCATTGCCAATAATCTTTCTTTTCTTTTCGGGATCCTCAACATCTTTAAGCTTTTCAAGGAATCTTTGCTTAGCGTCAACTATAATTAAATTTTCGCCGAATTTTTTCCTAA
>JAPLKN010000055.1 GCA_026388075.1 Elusimicrobiota bacterium | reverse complement strand
AGCCTTAAAACACCGTTGTCAACAAAAATACAGGTAAGCTGTTTGCCCAGTGCTTTATGCACCATAGTTGCAGCAACAGAGGAATCAACCCCGCCGGACAAAGCGCAGATCACTTTTTCTTCGCCTACTTGCTCGCGGATTTTTTTTGTTTCGTTTTCAACAAAAGAATGCATGCTCCAATCTTTTTTTACTTTGCATACATTAAAAACAAAATTTTCAAGGATTTTTTTACCGAAAGGAGTGTGTTTTACTTCCGGATGAAACTGAACACCGTACATATTTTTTTTCAAATCGGCAATAGCGGCATATTGCGAGTTTGCAGTATGCGCAATTTTTTTGAAATTACCGGGAATTTTTGAAAGATGATCCCCGTGGCTCATCCAAACGGTCATTTTTTTGGGAAGTTTTTTGAAAAGGCCGGATTGACTGCTTATTGAAAGCTGAGCTACACCATATTCTCTTTGGCCTGAAGGTTTAACTTTTCCTCCGAAATGTTCTGCTATTAACTGCATTCCGTAACATATTCCCAAAATCGGAATGTTTAGTTCCCAAAGCTTTTCATCAGGCCACGGAGCCCCTTCTTCATAAACGCTTGACGGCCCGCCGGAAAGAATTATTCCCCTGATTTTATTTATTTCACCAAAAGAATGAATGGGCCTGTTTCCGGGATGAATCTCGCAGTAAACCTTCGCCTCGCGGATTCTTCTTGCGATTAACTGCGTATATTGCGATCCAAAATCAAGAATTAAAATCATTGAAACCTCTTAACGGCGTTCACGTGTTCACGAGTCCACGGGTTTACGAGTTAAATACATTACTTAAATCAAAAATAAGAATCATTTTTCCTCTAGCGTATAGCGGATAGAAACGACCTAGCCTTCAACTGAAATCAAGAATTAAAACTGTTTTACTTCAAATACAAAAAATCATGCTTCATCTTTTTTGAACTCTATATATTTTTTCTTTAATAACCTAAATATATTTGTAGCAAATAATTTATTTTGACCTTTCATTTTTTGCAATTTCGACAAATAGCATTGCAAAGCTAATAATAATTTTCTCGAGGTTTTCCCGACAAATCTCAAATCATGGGTTTCATCTATTATAAAATGCCATTCCTTCTTAAAATTAACACTATTCATACTTTAATTATTGGTTGATAAACTCTCAATCATTTCAATACTTTTATGCAATTGTAACATCAGGATAAACCGAAATCCAGCAGGTGTAATCACTATTTGCTGTCCGATTTTACCTAGCAATTCTAAATCAAGTGCAAAATTAAGAAATGTATAGGTTGCGGTACTCAGTGATTTTTCAGCTTGCCATTCATTCACTTTACCAGACACTTTCTTAAACATATCTCTCAAATCAGATAACTCGATAGGGTAAGAATTTCGTGATAATAAAAAGGTACTTTCAACTATTGAATACACCCCGAAAACTGACGAGGAGTAAAAAGGATCGTCAGCCACAAATTTTTTTAATATTTCAATTTGTTTTTCATTCAGTTTATCTACAAAAGGATCTTTATTGCAAAATTGAACATATTGATCGCCCATATCTGTGAGAAAATAATTTTTGTCTCGCTCTCGCACTAATCCAAATTCCTTTGCAACTTTTAAGTGATTATGGACGCTTTGTTTAGAAAGCTTGGTTTGGGTTGCGACTTCTTCTTGTTTTGTTATGCCTTCACTCAACTGAATTAGCGCTCTGTTAATGAGTCCGAAACTGAAAACACCATAGTCGTTCGGTTTGATTCTCAGAAACGGTGCAACAATTGAAAGATTATCATAATAATATTTTAGGACATTTAGCGGATCATAAATAATTAATTCAACATTGTTTTGTTTTGTTAATTCAATGTCCCTTTCTTTTGCCTCTGTTACTAACAAAAAACACAATATATTGCCTGCAATTAATTCTCCGATATTTTGTAAACGAATAAGCTCATCTCTATAAGAAAGTATTTGTTTTAACCATTGTTCAGAAAATTCGACAACTTTTAGCTCAATCAGACACAGATTTTTTTCACTAGATAAAAGCAAATCAATTCGCTCATCACCAGATTTTAATTTCAACTGACGCGCAATTAATTTTAAATCAAGCGGAAGTTTTAATATTTTCGAAAGAAATACCAAATTGGCTACAAGAATATCCTCAATTTGGCTTTCACTTATGTTTTTCTCTCGATCAGTTTGCATAACAGTATCTCCTCAGGGGAAATAGTACCGTATGTTCATCTCTTTTCTCGTATTCATCGCTCGTAATCGTTCCCGCAGTCCCTTGAACAAAACTTTAGCCAAACTAACGATTTTGGCAAGGCAGTTCTTTTTTTTGAACTCGTGAACTCGTCAACTAGTGGACTCGTGAACACCTTTGGTTTACTTTCCCATGCCTATGCGTTGAGCGCGTTGAAAAATCTTTCCTTCCGATTTAATATCCGGAGCGATCACCAATTCCGCCTTTTGAAGCTTTTTTATTGTTTGAGCTCCGACGGATCCCATGCAGGTGCGCAAAGCTCCTACTAGATTTTGGGTTCCGTCATCCAAATGGGCGGGCCCGTACAATATTTCTTCCAAAGTTCCTGTTATTCCGACATGAATCCTTGTCCCGCGGGGTAAGTTCTCATGGGGTGTTGCCATTCCCCAGTGGTAACCTTTGCCGGGCGCTTCTTTGGTTTTTGCGAAAGCGGAACCTACCATCACCGCATCTGCTCCGGATGCAAATGCCTTGCATATATCCCCGCCGGAACTCATACCGCCGTCAGTTATAATTGAAATATATTTTTTTGATTTTTTTTGATAAGAATTTCTTGCCGCGGCGCAGTCGACAGTTGCTGTCACCTGCGGGACTCCGATTCCCAAAACTCCTCTTGATGTGCAGGCCGCTCCGGGGCCAACCCCCACAAGAAGCGCCGCGCAACCGGTTTCCATAAGTTCTAATGCCGCATCATAACTTACAACATTACCTATTATTACCGGTATAGCCATATCTTTACAAAATTTTGAATAATCCAATGCCTTATATTTTGTTGCGGTATGACGCGCGGTTGCAACAGTTGACTGGATAACAAAAATATCAGCACCTGCCTCTTTGGCTATAGGACCGATCTTTAATGCATTTGTGGGGATACAAGAAACTGCTGCTATTATCCCGCCTTTTTTGATTTCTTTAACTCTTTGCTCAACAAGTTTCTCTTTCACTTGCTCTTTGTAAATATCCTGAACTAATTTTGTCGCTTCTTCAGGAGTAGCTTTTGCAATTTTTTCCAGAATTTCTTCGGGATGTTCGTACCGTGTTTGTATTCCGTCAAGATTCAATACCGCAAGGCCGCCCAGTTTTCCCATAGCTATTGCAAACTTAACATCAACTACACCATCCATCGCGCTGGCAAGAAAGGGAATTTCTAATTTTATATTGCTAATTTGAGTTGTTATATTAACTTCTTCGGGATTACAGGTTATAGTTCCCGGAGCAATTGCAACCTCATCAAAACCGTACGCCCTTCTGGCTTCACGGTCTTTTCCAATAAATAAACCCATCTTTTACCTCCACGCCCATTTTCAATGGGCGATGTTTTAATTATTTTTTTTCTATTTCCATCAATATCGCTTTTCCCTTTACAGGGCATTCTGCGGAACATATCCCGCAGCCCTTGCAAAAATCCAAATTTATGCCGGTCATTTTTCCGTCTTTAACAATTATTGCGCTATCCGGGCAGGAAATCCAGCAAAACATGCAATGAATGCATTTTTCCGGATACCATACAGGTTTTAAGCTTCTCCAATCGCCGGTTTTAAATTTTACTGCGGTTCCTGCTTCTAAAATATCGCCAATCGGCAATTCTTTATGTGATAATTTTTTTTCTTCTGATTTGGACATTTATTTCCTCCGGAATTAGCGTATAGCGTTTAGCGCCGCGCCTGCCGGCGGGCAGGGGTAGCGTATAGATTAAACTTACTTTTTCTTGTGCCGTTTCTATCCGCTATACGCAATGTGCTATCCACTAGTTTTATGCGCTCTTAACTTCGTTATATGCTCTTTTGATGGAATCAATGTTTCCGCTTATAATTTGCGGTTTATGCCTGAATTTTACTTCCAGCTTTTTCTTTGTGTCTTCTAATACCTGATCAATATTCATTGTTCCAACGACTTTGATTAAAGCGCCAAGCATCGGCGTATTAGGAATATTCATTCCGATTGTTTCCATTGAAATTTGGGTGGCATCTATGACAAAAACTTGTTTGGGATTAATTTTTAACCGATCAGCTATTTCTTTTGAAGAAAACGACGTATTTACAATAAGTTTCCCTTCAGGACCTAGCCCCTCCGTTACATCAACCGTATCCATTAAGCTCGGATCCAAAACAATAACATAGCCGGGTTCAGTTATTCCGCAATGAATCGTTATGGGCTTATCGCTTATGCGGTTAAATGACTGTACCGGCGCCCCCATCCTTTCAGGCCCGTATTCAGGAAATGCCTGAATATATTTTCCTGTTGCCAGCGCTGCATCAGCAAATAAAAGCGCTGCTGTTTTTGCGCCCTGTCCTCCTCGTCCATGCCATCGTATTTCTACCATTTCCTGAGACATTTAATTACTCCTTTCTTTTGTGAATTATTTTTAACAGTTCCAATAACTGTTCTATAAGCCAAATCAACGATTTTTATGCTTTCTTTTTCAAGCAGGATTTCAGATTAGCTACATTTCTCGGCGCCCTTCCAGGGCTCGTGAAATCGTTATCTCATCGGCATATTCCAAATCGCCGCCAACAGGAAGACCGTAACCGAGTCTTGTTACTTTTACACCTAGGGGTTTTACTTTTTCGGCGAGATAAAGGGCCGTTATTTCACCCTGTGTGTCTGTATCAGTGGCAACAATTAATTCTTTGATTTTATCTTTTTTTAACCGATTTATCAATTCTTTAACCCTCAAATCCTCCGGGCCGACAGCATCCAGCGGCGAAAGCGCTCCGCCTAAAACAAAATAAAGCCCGTTATATTCTTTTACTTTGCTTACTGCCAAAAGATCCTGAGGCGTTTCCACAATACAAATCATTGAAGTGTCCCTTTGAACATCAGAGCATACGGGACAAGGGTCTTTTTCGCTCATATTATAGCATGCACTGCATAGTTTAATAATATTACGGGCTTTTTGGATTGAATCTAGCAATTTATTAACTTCTGATTCGCTGGATTTGAGCAAATGGTAGCTAAGCCGTTCAGCCATTTTTGGCCCCACGCCGGGCAGTTTTTTGAAAGACTCTATCATTTTTTCAATCGGGTCAGGCCGTTTCATTTTATTTCCATATCAATAGCGTATAGCGTGCAGCGCCGCGCCTGCCGGCGGGCAGGGATAGCGTATAGAAAAACTTATTTTCTCAAAATTTCCTTTTTTGTTCCCCCTTTTGCAAAGGGGGAGACAGGGGGATTTTTTCTATTATACCGCATTCCAAATTTGCTCAAGGACTTCATTTAAATTCTTAAAAATATCTGAATCAGAAAATCTGATTACTTTCATGCCATAATATCTTAAAACATTATCTCTATTGCAATCCTTTTTCTTACCTTCATTGGAATAATGCTGCCCTCCATCAAGTTCAATTACTAATTTTGCTCTGGAGCAGTAAAAGTCAACGATGTAGTTATTTACTATCTTTTGTCTGTAAAACTGAAGCCCCTTAATCTGTTTTCTTCTTACTCTTGACCAAAGCAGTTGTTCTGCTTCTGTCATATTTTTTCTAAGATATCTTGAATTATTTTTTAGTTTCTTATTGTAAGGGAGCACTTTTTCAAATCCCCCTCAATCCCCCTTTTCTAAAGGGGGAACCGGCATAAAAACAAGATATTTTTTTCTATACGCTACACGCTATCCGCTAGCTTTTGGTTTTTTTCTTTATTTTCCCGGGGAATTTATCCAGTATCTTTTCAAGGCCGTGCGGTATTTTTTCATCCGATGAATTTTCCTTAACCTCAAAAAATTCTACGGTATTGCTGCCGGAATTTTCTTCTTCAACCACTATTTCTTCTTTACTTTGAGGAATTTCATTTTCAGGGCCGGTTTTCTTAGCTTCTACCACAACTTTTACAGAAACGGGCCTGCCTAATTTTGTTTTCAGATACTCTTCAATGAAAGGAATATTATGTTTTATCCCGTTTTCCTCAAACTTATTCTGCGCCCCGATAGTCACGCTGGTTTCATTGAACTCCTTTAGCATTGCGTTGCTTAAATAACCCCATATCAGCGGACGGATATTCTGAGTTTCATTTACAAAACTATTCCAGATAGATTCGGCGTTAAGATCTATTGGTTTCTTGAAATTTTCTTTAGCAGCATTATATTTTTCTTCCTCTTTGGCATCAGATAGAATTTCTACCGTTTTGGACTTTACGGTTTTGTATTCAGCAGGAGCCGCATTCACGGAAGTTTTCTCCGAACCTTTTGCCGGCAAACAATTTGTCGGCTCTATATTTTTTTCCAGTTTCTCAATTTTGTCAAATAGTTCTTTGGCGTTCAAATAAGGCTGAGCCATTTTTAAAAGATAAAGCTCTAAAATTATCCGCGGATTATCATGCCAGCGCATCTCGTCAAGGGAACGCGATATTAGGTGTCCCGAACGTATCAGCCAGGATTCTGTAAACAAATTTTTCTGCGACTCAATGAGTTTTTTTTCGTCAGCAGTTATTTCCAGGCTTTCAGGACTTGCCTTGCACAGCAAAATATTTCTTAAATGATCCCTTAAATCCCTGCCGAATTGAAGGAGATTAAACCCCTGTTCCGCAACGTTTTTAATCGTTTTAAGAATCCCGGACGAATCTTCTTTAGCAAGATAACCGGTAATCTCCGCGATAATTTCTCTTGGCAGAAATCCGAGTAAATTTTGGACATCCTGAGCTTTTACTTTCCCCGAAACGGATGAAACCGCCTGATCAAGAAGGCTTAAGGCATCGCGCACAGAACCGCCCGAAGCTGATGTAATAATTTGAAGCGATTCAGATTCAACGTCAAAGTTTTCTGATTTTACTATTTTTTCAAGGTGCGCCATTATTTCTTTTGAGGATAGTAGGCGAAACCGGTATCTCTGGCATCTTGAAAGTATGGTGATAGGCATTTTATGAGCTTCGGTTGTCGCTAAAATAAAAACCACATGCGACGGAGGTTCTTCCAAAGTTTTAAGCAGAGCATTAAAACCCTCGTTGGTTATCTGGTGGGCTTCGTCAATTATATAGACTTTATATTTTGATGTGGCTGGCGCGAACTTTATGTTTTCTCTCAAGGTTCTGATATCATCTATACCGCGGTTTGAAGCGGCATCTATTTCCTGAACATCCACGCTGCTGCCGTTTACAATCTCAACGCAGTTTGAACATTTTCCGCACGGTTCATTGTCACGCAGATCCTTGCAATTTAACGCCTTTGCCAAAATCCGCGCCATTGTGGTTTTTCCCACGCCCCTGGGCCCGGCAAATAGATATGCGTGAGCAATACGATTTTCAGCTAAGGCGTTATGCAGCGTTTTTGAAACATGTTCCTGACCGATTACTTCATCAAGCCTCTGAGGCCTATATTTGCGCGCCAAAACTACATAAGACATAATAACCTCTCAATTTAGTTATAAGTGGTAAGGATTAAGTTAAAACACTAAATTATCCATTTTATTTTTGCCTTACAGCTAACTGGATTTGCCCAAATGGACCGGAAGGGATTCGAACCCTCGACCTCTTCGTTGCGAACGAAGCGTTCTCCCAGCTGAACTACCGGCCCATTAATGGCAGTAAATAGTAATTTGTAATTAGTAATTAGACAAATATGAAAAATTTTTGTTAATTCTACATTATTATTAACAAATAGTCTTATTGAACTCTTGAACTCCGTTTCTTCCGTGCGTCTTTGCCCAGTACAAAGCTTTATCCGAAGCCTCTATAAGAGCCTGGGTAGTATCGCCATCATTCGGATAATGACTTATACCTATGCTTATCGTTAGT
>JAPLKN010000054.1 GCA_026388075.1 Elusimicrobiota bacterium | reverse complement strand
AAATGATTAAAGTTAATAATTTAAAAAGCACCTTATTTCTGTCGTCTAAATTATCCCAATAAGAAAATGCCAGAAGAAATGACAACAATAAATAACCTGCAATAATATTTGGATTGATAAGATATTCGTATTGTAGCATTCCGCCGGTAAAATAATTCTGCGGGGCTTTCAAGAAGTAAAATAAAAGTATTAAACTTAAACAAAAACCAGCCAAAATCGGTATTTTAAATAACTGTTTTTTTTGTTCATCCGAAAGGAATCTTACAAGATATGCCAATATAAGACTGTCCAACAGTACCAGAAGCTCGTTTCTGACTTGCGCTAGCTCAGGAGCGCCTATTAAAGGCAATAAAGCAGAAAAAAAGAAAAGCAGGGCAGTGCCTTCTCTTTTAAAAGTAAAGGGAATCTTATAATAATTGATTGAAATAAGGAATGCTGATAAGATTAATACATGAAAAACACATTGAGTAGCAAAATCCCAGGAAAACCTTAAAATTGGCGAAAAAACAAGGATGATTGAGAAAAATATTAACCAACCGTTTGATTTAAGTTTTTGTAACATATCTGATTTTACCCCGTTAGAGAAGGCTGCTGACTCCTGTCGGCAGATTGAAATCATGCTGTTAGATGGCGGTGTAATGTCGCCATCTTTATTCGCGAAGCGCCCGTTGCCCGCCCGCCGGCCTGCTTCGCAGCGAGGCGAGCGAGGCAGATCTCTAACGGGGTTTACCTTGATTCAAATGAAGCTCCCCACATCGACATGCGGGGTATCAAGCAGAAATTCTTCCGAAGCCACCCCGCACAGTTTTGTCCTGGAAATGCTTTGCATTTCACAGGGCAAAACTAGACGTGGGGGTTCTCCCCGCCTTCATCCTCCCCTGCTTCGTTTAGCGAAGCAAAACGTGGGGGGCGTATTTGGCGAAGGAGAATAAAAAATACAACCCAATCTTATTAATAGTAAGATTGGGTTATATATTTAAGCTATTATTGGCCTTTAAACAGCCTATTTTACGATTTGAGGAGTAATGAATACCAAAAGCTCTGTTCTGTCTTTGGAAGTCAAAGTTCTCTTAAAAAGTGTTCCTATGATCGGTATATCGCCCAAAATCGGGACCTGAGTCGCAAGTTTTCGGTCTTCATCGGTAATAAGACCGCCTATTACAACCGTTTCGCCGTTATTAACCAAAACGGTTGTATTTGCCTCTCTGGTTCCAATTACGGGACCCGCCGGATCGGCCCTAATGTAAAGGCTTACCTCCGGATGAACAGCCAGAGTTATTTTTTGATCCACATTAATAGTTGGAGTAACTGTAAGTTTTATGCCAACATCCAAGAAGTTGGTTTGCTGGGTTGAACCGCTTACAGATATTGTCGTAGTAGTATAAGGTATTTTTTGGCCTATTAATATTTTTGCCTCTTTATTGTTTATTGTAGTTACTTTAGGACTTGAAAGCAGCTTTGACAAACCCTTCTGCTGTAATGCGCTTAAAACCGCGTTTAACCTGTTTCCGTTAGAAACTATGCCAAAAGCTATAGAAGATATTTGTCCTGATACCGGGCTTGCAGGGAATGCAACACCGGTTCCTCCGGTTTCAAGCGTTCCTGTACCCGAAGGCAGATTTCTGTTAGCTCCGATAGTTGCATTTGGCCCGGGAACAGATTCATTATCCGCAACCACATGCTGTCTGGAAGCTCCAATTGCCACATTTGGATCGCCTGCTGTGCCCGCATACTGCCACTGAACACCAAGATCAATACTTTTATTTAATGTAATTTCAACAATTTTTGCTTCTATAATAACTTGTTCCGGTTTTCTATCAAGTTCTGAAATAATCCGTTCTGCCGACTGAAGTCCTTCAGGGGTATCTGTGACTATCAAACTGTTAGTTCTATCGTCAACAGAGATTCCGCCTCTTCTTCCTTCGGACTGCCGTATCATATCCAGATTTGTTTTTATTTCATCTGCTTTAGCATAATTTAAAGGGAAAATTTTTGTAAACGTTACTGATCTTTCTCTCTCAAGAGCAATTTGCTGCGGGGTAACGACTCTTATAATATTTGGACCGCTTTCTTCGGCAACAAGGTTTTTTAGTGCAAGAATAGTATGAAAGGCCTTATCAAAAGGAACATTTTCTAGCCGCATGGTTACGGTTCCCTGGACATCATCGCCGCAAATAATATTTATGCCGCTTTTCATTGATAATACTCTTAAGACATCCCGCACATCTGCCGCTTCAAAATCAAAACTTATGGGTTTAGAAGTAAGACCTATCTTTTTGGAAGTCTGATTAGAAGATACTTCGGCGCTTTTTTGTGAAGCGCTGGGCTTCGGCATCGGGACTGTAACTGATTGAGGCTCAGCAACGGCTTTTACTTCAGTGCTTGCCGGAGCTTGAGCAACAGTCTCAATAGCAGGAGCTGAAACTTCGGGAGCTGAAGACAAAGTTTCCTGGGGTTTTGGGCTTTCATACGCCTGTTCAACAGCAGGTGTTCCCGCTTCAGAAGCGACCGGGAAAAATTTGATTATTACGGTGTTACCGTTTTCTTCGTTTACTTCGTATTCTATATCGCTGGTTTTCAGTTCCATAACAACACGAGCAACTTTCGTCGGTTTGTCCTTGAATTGGGCACCTCTTACTTTATTGATTATGGGGCTGTTTTCTACAGGAAAACTTTGTTTTAGCTTATATTCGGTATCAGAAAAATCAATAACCAATCGTTCAGGTTTTGAAAGGCCGAATACATTATATTTCGGTATTCCCGAACCAGTTACTGACACCGCGTTTCCTATAACCGTTACCTCCTGCAGACTAAAACCTTGAGAACTCTTTTCTTCCGACCATACAGGACTGCCTAAATTAATTATTAGTCCTATCACTATTAAGTCGGCTATAAATTTTTTCATCCGGTTAGTCCTCCTTGAGCTTCCTTTAAATCAAAAAAATCTATTTTTCTTTTTCTCTTAATCTTATTTCTTTTTTACTTCTATCAGCGGCGATAATTACCACGCTTTCAGCCTTTATCGTTCCGCTCATTCCCTTAATAAGTCTTTGCCTGGAATCATATATTCTGCCGTTTTTAAGAGTATACCCGATAGAACCGCCCTTTAGTAAGGCAATTGATTGGTCCCTGTCGCGTATTATCCCGGTTAAAACCAGTGCACCAAGGCTAGGAATCACTATCCCTTCCTGGGGACCAGTCATTTCGGCAGTAATAGGAAAGAATGGGTCTCTATATAGGTCTCCCCTATAAATGTATCTGACTATTTCTTCCTTTTTCTGCTCAACCTGCACTTTTAGCGCGATAGGCTGAGCTTTAATAGACGATGACACCTGTACTGGTGCCTGCGTCATATTGCATGACGCAAAAATAAAAGCAGTCATTAAAATAATATAAATTTTCTTTTTCATTCTTTGTATGTGTATGCTATTAAAGTGAAATCTGAAACTATATTTAGAGTATCGTTTTTGTCGGTACTTCCGGAATAATTCATATTAACACTGCGTACACTCATAAGTCTCATCTCTTGGCCGATATCTGCAAGAAAATGGGCAAGAGGATGGTATTTTCCCCTCAAATTAACTTGAAAGGGCAATTCGTTGTAGTGTTCCATAGGCGCTATTTTCGCGGGAGTCAAAACATTAATCTGAAGATTATAACGCTGGGCTTTTCTTGCAATTGTTCGCAAAAGCCCGGGAATCTCTTTATTTTGAGGAAGAAGCTTTTCAAGGACTGCGACTTCTTTCTGCAACGATTCCATTTCAGCTTTAAGTTTCGGCAGTTCCATAGCCCGGATTTTTAATTCAGCCAGTTTTGTTTCCACCTGATTGAGTTTAATTGCAGCCTCATTATATTTTTTATCAAGCGGCTGCAAAATGTAGTTAAAATAGCAGAACCCGGCGCCCACGAAAATTAGCAGTATAAAAACCAATTGTTGTTTTATTTTATTAGTCATAGTTATTTTTTTCTTTGATAGCTAAAAGTCATGCTGAAAGAAGATATTGTAGCTTTATCCGATCTTGTTGTAGTAATTGCGCCAAGCTCGACGTCAGAAAAAATACCTTTAAGCGTTAGCTCAGTAATAAAGTCTGCTATAGGGTAATTATCAGTTGCGTCCGCTGACAAACTCACCGTTATTTTTCCGTCAGGCTGAAGAACGGTGGAAAGTGTTTTGAGCGATATGCCTTGAGGCAAAACGCTCATCAAATCTTCCATAAAACGAGGATATACGATCCCTTTTTCCCTAAGCATATTTATTACATTTTTCTTTGTTTCAAGGCTTCGCTTCATCGTTTCCAACGCTTCAACTTGTTTTACGATACTTTCGTATTTTGTGAGTTCAAATTGAGCTTGATTAATGCGCGTTTCAACAACATTATAAGCGTGAACTTTTAAAAAATAAACAAGGGAACCAAAAATCACGGCAATAATCATTGCTAAGAGAGAAAGCCAGACTAGTTCTTTCCTCTCTTCTTTTTTAATGTTTTCTTTAGATAATAAATTAATTTTTATCAATTGCATATTTTACTTTTTTACGTCGTTTTCATACCGCATTCCAAGCCCGACCGAAACGGCAAATTCTGTAGCAAATTCTTGAGGTACTTTTTCTCCTTCAATTATGGCTCTCAAAGGATTAAAAATTTCAACCGCAGCTTTGAGCTGTTGCGACAAATATTTATCCAAATTTTTTATATTAGCGCTTCCGCCGCTAATTAAAATTTTATTAACTGTATTTTCAGCTCTTTGGGAAATATAAAAATCAATGGATTTTTGAATTTCAGTCAAAAGTTCTTTGGCGGTTTGTGTTAGCGCGGTTGAAACCTGAAGTTTTTGATTATCTGATGAAATCTTATCCTTATCTTCGGGAGTTACAATAATTATATTATTCGCTTTTAAATCTTCCGCGGTTTTTTGGTCGCAAGAAGCAGCCTTCATGACTGCTTTTGTGAAAGTATTGCCTGCCACATAAACGTCTCTAACCACCTTTGAAACATGATTGGCGATAATTGAGATATTTGTTGCACTTGCACCGATATCAGCTATCAAAACGGTTTCATTCAAAGTCTTATCGGAATTCAGCTCATAAGCATTGGAAATAGCAAAAGCGTCAATATCAACCACAACAGGCCTTAAATTCAGTGTATTCAGCATCTCGATTTTTGCGCTTACAACTTCTTTTTTTGCGGCAACGATTATCGCATCCATTTTTTGCGAATCAACATCTCCGGGTAAAATATAGAAACTTAAATCTACCTCAGTGATGCCAAAAGGTATATAAGGTTCCGCTTCCATCGCTATATTTTTTTCAAGCTCTTCGCGAGACATTTTTTGAAGCTGTACGTGCCTGACGATAACCTGATTTCCTGATACAGAAGTTACAATATTTTTGACTGCTATTTTTTCAACGGCAAGATATTCGGCCAGGCGGCTGAGGATTGCATTTTTTCTTTCGGCTGGAGAGATGTCTCGGTTTATATCGGCTAAAGGAACAGTGCCCCATTTAACCAAATGGTATGAATCGCCATGCTTTTTGATATGCAGAATCTTAATTGAATAAGTTCCAATATCAACAGCTATAGCGTCCTTGCTTCTTACGAAAGGAAGATCTGATAAAGATAATAATGGCATATTTTTAGATTATTTCGCTTTATTATATTCTGAAAAATTTTTTATTTTATAGCAATTTTTGCGAAGCTTGTCAAGTGGTTCTATGAAAAAATTATCATGAAACCGGAGTTTTTCAAAAAAACTATTTATTTTTCTATTAATAAATCAATAGGTATAGCTGAAACTTACACCCATGTAATGCCCTGAATAATTATAAAGCAAGTATCTTTCAAAAGTCATATTTGAAACCTGGCTTTGGTAATTATAGAATACCGTCATTGTTGTAACGTCATTTTGTCTTTTTGAAAAACCGCAGCTTAATATAAAAAGGTTGTTATACTGGTTTCCGGAAATGAAGGCGTTTTCAGAATCTCTAGGCGGCCTATTTGAATAGTATTTATAGTTTATTTCGGGAGTAATAAAGGCAGCCCAAATTTTGGATAATGTAAACGTAATCGGGCAAGATATATCAAATATATTGTAGCTATAATAATTATCAATGTAACGAACCGGGATGGTATCGGTTGCCAGCATAAAGTGCTGGTAATTTTGATTTGAAATCTTGCTTTTAAAACTAAATGACGGGGTTAAAATAATAGAATTCCATAAAATCTTCGTATAATCCGCCCCTAATGTAACCATTGTATCCTGCTGAAGCACGCCTGAATAGTAAGTCCTATCCGGTTGAACATTATCAACAATAACTTTTTGTTTAGTATATTTTAATATTGTAAAATCAAGCGAAACATTGACTAATTCATATTTTGTTTTTACTCCCAATTGATAATTGTGGTGGTTTTGTTTTCCGGTAGAGGTTTCCGATGTTTCACCAGCCTGAAATTCTGCCAAAAGATCAGTATAATTAGGAAATTCCAGATAATGATACTGCATGTATATGTCTCCGGAAAGTTTTTTACTGAATTTTCTGTTTAAATCAAACATGAATCCCGTACGGTTAAAATCATAAAGCCCCTGTCCCCACAGTTCGTTTGCTCCTGTACGGCGGTATTCTATCATATGATCCAGCTGACTTTTTAGAGTATAATCATCTTTCCAGTCAAAATGATTTTTGATGACGAAAACGTGGTCCATAATTCTGTCAGAAAACTTATCCCCTTCTTCCTTTCTTAACCCTGGCCCGGCGTATTTTAGTTCGTAGAAACCGATAAATTTGTGCCTGGCACTAGGCTGTAAAATGATGCCTAAATCATTAGTCAAATTAGAAGTGGCCATCATTTCGCCTTTTGAAGGTATAGACTCGCCAACGTCAAACTGTAATTGATAATAGGGAGCAGCCTTTGTTTTGGCAAACAATAGCATTGCCCCCCCCAAAAATAATAAAACAGAAATTAATATTCTTTTTAACATGTTGATTTGTCCTTTTGATCTGTCCTTGTCAGAAAAACCAATGCCATGCGATAAAAGGATGTATAACAAAAAGCCCTTCAGGATAAATATTAACTCCGATATCAAGATGTTTATGGCTTACCATGAGACGAGAAACAATTTTGTTGTATTTAAAGCCGTATCCAAGCTGCGCAACAACTATTTTATCGGGATTCGGCTGATGGCTGATACCAGTAAAAACAAAAGTATCGGACATTTTAAAATCAAGTGAAGACATCGAAAATTCCCCGGAAGTTACGGGCGTGGAAAATTTCACGTACATGTTCACCGCGCAATATTTTATTCCGCCATAAAGCCTGGTTTTTTCATTGATAGACTTTGCCGCAGTAATACCCATAGAATAATCGCTAAACTCCGGTCTCGTTTCAGTAGATATCAATCTCAAACTTAAAATATCGCCGTACATCCCGATTACATCTATCTGGGGTAAATTGTTTTTTTCATCAAATACTTTTGCTTTTACGTTAAGATTTGCCCACGTGAAAGGTATAAAGGTTGGAAAAAAGTTAAATCTAAACGATCCTTTTTTATTTTTCGGAACGGGAGAGTAGTCTTCGTTATCGGAATGCAGGTTGAAAAAGAAATCCCCAGGATTATCTAAAAATCTCAGGCCAATTTTAATAATTTCTCTGCCTATTATCGAATTTGCAAAATCGTCGCCACCACTAGCAGGAACAGCCGACGAAAATAGAACTAAAACTAACAAAAAAAGAGTTATTTTAGATTTCATCTCTTATTGAGTCTATCAAAACACATAAAAAATGTCAATAACTCTTTGTATTTCCATATATAATTCTAAATCGCCTTATCGGAAAGTTTTTGCGGTAGATAGTAATATAATCGGTTGTAACCGGTTCGCTAAAATATCGTTTATAAGCGTCCAGAGCTTCCCCTTCTAAAGAAACATATAAGGCTTTAACATTGGGTTGTATTTGGAGTTTCCAAAGGTTATACTGGCTGAATCTGCCTATGGTGGGATCCGCACTAATTGTAATGTTTTCATGTAAATAGTAATCAATAGATGCCGGCAAAGTATGGGACGGCGCAAGAATATATTTTACATCGGGATACTTTTTGATTTCTTTTGCAAGATCTTTCCATCCGTAAAACCAGCTAGTCGCATCAGTTTGAGCCCATTCTTTAGAGAATTTCTCAAGAGGAATAACTGAAAATCTCGCATGAAATATCGCAAGTAATGAAAAAAACAGAGAAAATAGAAAAACAAGAGCCCATAAAGTTTCCTTCCATTTTTTTCCGTCAAGGAAATAAGCACATAAAGCGATTGTAAACGTAAAATATGCCAGGACCGGCCAGTTAGGAGCTGCCGCTTTTTTAAGCGAAGTAAACATAAAAAGCAAAATTATTGGGACAGAAGTAACCCCCAGAAAAAGTTTTTCTTTTCTTTTGGAAAACATAAATATTGCAGATGCCCAAATACCCATCAGCCAAGCGAAAGGCGTAAGCGCCATAAGTTGTCCGCCGATATATTCAAGCATACCGTTAAGTAAATCGTAGCCTTCCAATCCATGATGCATCTGAAATTTGAACGAAACCCAGTTATTAGCGATATTCCAAATTATTACCGGCAAAAAAATTATTATGGATAAAACTAGCGCAACGTAAGGATGTACGGTTTTTAACCAGCGTTTTTCATCAGTAAAAATCATATAAAGGAAAATAGATGGAACCAACAATATCGCAGTATATTTAGATAAAAGCGAAAGGCCTAATATTATTCCCAGAACATACCATAAGTATGCTTTTTGCGTTTTAAACAACTGCCATGAAATAAATATGCCTAAAGACCAAAAAAGGAAGGCAGGAGCGTCAGGCGTTATAATAATTGAGCCCGATGCGGTAAGAGGGTAAACATTTAAAAGAAGAACGCTTCCGGATGAGACTTTTTCGCTGTTGAAAAACTGTTTTGAAAGAATCCAAATAATAAAGCTCATTAATACTGAAACCATCAAGGCAGACAATCTTACCCAAAATTCCGACATGAAAAAAAGAGTTGTCAGTTTAATGAAATATGCAATCATCGGAGGATGGTCAAAGTAACTTAATTGAAGATGGTGAGACCATAACCAATAATAAGCTTCATCGGGATGAAGCTGAAGGGTGGAATTAATATAAATTCGACAGATAGTTAACAGTGTTATGAAAATAATGGTGTTTTTTTTAGTTAAAAATTTTTCCATTTATAATTTTTTATTATTTATCTGGCAAGCCCCGTTAGAAATTTTAGCTGACTTGGACATACGGTTAAACCCCTGCCTGAATCAACGTTTCAGCCAACAATTTCTAACGGGGTAAAGTTTTTTTCAATTCCACCGAAAGAGCAAACTTTTTTGCTCCGGATTGTTTTGCCGTATCTATAACCTTTATTACGGTGTCATATTTGACTTCTTTGTCGCCTTTTATTACGACCGGTATATCATTATTTGCAGAAAGCCTTGCCGTTATTCGAGCTTTAAGACTCTCAAAATCAACGTTTAAATTATCAATAAATATTTTTCCGTCCCTGGTTATTAAAATCGTAATATTTTTTTCCGTATCGCTTTCTGCCTTGCTGGCCTCAGGAAGTTTTACTTTTATGCCGGGTTGTATCAACATCGGGGTTGTAATCATAAAAATAATTAAAAGCACCAAAACAACGTCCGTAAAAGGAGTTATATTGATTTCTGCCATTAACTTTTCGCGCTTAATAGGTTTTCTCATAATTTTTTCCGTATGCCGATTAAATCAAGTATTTCTGAAGCGCAATATTCCATATCAGTTACAAAATTATCCACTCTTCTTACAAAATAATTGTAGAATATTACTGCCGGAATGGCTACAAAAAGTCCGGTCGCAGTAGCTATCAAAGCCTCGGCAACTCCGCCTATTATTACAGTTATGCCCCCTGAACCAATAACTGAGATATTGTGAAAAGAACGGATAATACCAAGCACGGTACCGAAAAGACCTATATAAACTGCTGTATTGCCTATTGTTCCTACTATGCTGATATATTGTTCAAGTTTTACTGTTTCAACCATAATTTCTCTATCCATAGCACCTTGTATTGCTTTTTCATCATGGCCGAATTTCCTGATCCCCGCTTTGACAACATAGCTAATAGGCGCATCATTTTTTTCACAGATTTTTATAGCCTTTTCAATATTACCTCTTTGAATTTCATTCTTTATCTCATCCATGAATTCTATTTTATCCAATTTGGATTTCTTGCGGTAATTGACCAGCCTTTCAAGTATTACCGCCAAAGAAATAATTGAGCAAAACAATAAAACGTAAAGCGCTATTCCCCCCATACTAATTATTTGCAGTAAAGTTTTTCCTTCAAACATAAAATTCCCTTCCTTTAAGGATTTTGTAATACGGATTAGGGATTAAATCAAATATTTTTCCCCTTAATCCTTTATCCCGATTTATAATTATTTTTTGCTGTTTTTTAGTTCTACTTATTTATAATAGAGATTAAAAACGAGTCTTAACGCCTGCACTTACAACAAGAGATTTGCGCAAAAAGCTCGGTTGAGTTTCTATGTTTTCTGAGAAAATATTATCCAGTAATAATTTCATTTCTGTATCATAGCCAATCCCCTTG
>JAPLKN010000053.1 GCA_026388075.1 Elusimicrobiota bacterium | reverse complement strand
AATTGTCCAATTAAACTATATGCTTAAAAGCGGAGATATATGCGAAATTCTCACAAAAAGATCCGCAAAACCTAATAATCACTGGCTTGAATTTGTTTTAACGGCGAATGCTCGTTCAAAAATTAGAAAATTTTTAAGGGAAACTGAAAAAAAATAAAGACTTGTTAACCTGCTTTTCGGACTTTGCCGGATTTTAGACAGGAAGTGCAAACATAAGAACGAACAATCTTTCCGTTTAAAATAATTCTTTGACGCCGCAGGTTAGGTTTGAATACTCGCTTTATATGTCTTCGGGAATGACTTATAGTGTGTCCGGAAGATGGTTTTTTACCGCAAATAGAACATTTAAAAGACATAATTTAACCTCCAATTAAACAATAAACTAAAAATATACCAAATTTGGGAAATCTTTGCAAGCTTATGCTGGATCAAAATATTCAATTTATTAAAGGCGTCGGACCTAAAAGAGCTTCTCTTTTAAAAAAAATGGAGATAATGACAATTAAAGATCTTTTAGGTTATTTTCCTCGTGAATATGAAGATAGAAGAAATATTAACTCAATTTCTTCAATAGTGCCTGGACAAAAAATAATTGTTAAAGGAAAAGTGGAAACAACAGAAGAACTAAAACTTACTCGAAATCTTTTGGCATTTAAAATAAAAATAAACGATGGGACAGGTATAGCATACGGATTGTTCTTTAGGAATGTTAATCCCTATTATAAGATTGACATATTTTCTTACCTTAAGAAAGCTTTAGTTAAAGACACCGTCGTTTATTTAAGCGGAGTCTGCGAATATAATTTTGGACAAAAACAAATTAGAGTTGAAGATTACGAAATCCTAAAAGATAAAAAAGATGGTGCAAATTCAGTAACGCAATTTGAAAGAATAGTTCCGGTCTATCCTCTCACGGAAGGAATCAGCCAAAAATTAATAAGAGACCTTATTAAAAAATGTTTAAAAGACTATGTTGAAGAATGGCCCGATATTTTACCTGAATATTCTGATTACAGAAAAATGACAGGGGTGAAAGATGCTCTAAATCAGATACATTTTCCTGAAGATTTCAAAAGGGCTGAAACGGCAAGGCAAAGGCTTGCGTTTGATGAATTTTTTCTTTTAGAAACAGCTCTCAGTCTAGCCAGGAAAAAAGATGAAAAAATAATTAAGAATAGAGCTTATGAATTAAAGAAGAATTTGCTGACTCCTTTTCGTGAAAAATTAAAATTTGAATTTACTCAATCCCAGAAAAAAGTTATAAATGAGATATTTGACGATCTGAGAAAACCGCAACCCATGCATCGGCTGCTTATGGGAGACGTTGGTTCGGGAAAAACTGTCGTTGCCTTAAGCGCGATGCTTTATGCAATTGAAAACGGGTATCAAACGGTTCTTATTGCCCCCACCGAAATACTTGCTGAACAGCATTTTTTGACTATTTCTGATATTTTAAAAGACTTATCAATAAAAATTACCTTACTCACTGGTAAAGTATCAGGCAAGATTAAAGAAAAACGAAAAATATTGCAGGACATTTTTTCAGGCTCGGCTCAAATTATTATCGGGACTCACGCAATACTGGAAAAAAGCGTAAATTTCAAAAATCTTGCTCTCATTGTTATTGATGAACAGCATAAGTTTGGAGTAATACAGAGAGCTTCGTTGCAGCAGAAAAGCAGTTCTCCTGATGTTTTGATTATGACTGCTACTCCCATTCCGCGCACTTTGGCCCTCACAATTTACGGAGATATGGATATTTCTAAAATAGAGCATCTGCCTCCGGGAAGGCAGCCTATTGAAACTCTTCATTTAAATCCTGAAGCTGCCTATGAAATAGTTAAACAGGAGATAAAAAAAGGAAACCAGGCTTATATAGTCTACCCTCTAATTGAGGAATCAGACAAAATTGAACTCAAGGCAGCGGTAAAAGAAGCCGAGAATCTATCCAAAACAATATTTAATGGCTTCAAAGTAGGTTTATTGCACGGACAAATTTCTTCCAAAGAAAGAGAACAAACAATGCTGGAATTCAGGGCGCATAAATTTGATATTCTTATTGCGACCACTATTATTGAAGTCGGGATAGATATCCCGAATGCGACTGTAATGGTTATTGAACATGCAGACAGGTTTGGCCTGGCAACTTTGCATCAGCTTAGGGGAAGGATAGGCAGAGGCTCCCAAAAATCTACATGCATAATAGTAGGAGAGGTTGTAACGGAACAATCTAAGAAAAGAATCAAAGTTATGTTAGAGTCATCAGACGGTTTTAAAATAGCTGAAGAGGACCTTTTAATTCGCGGCCCGGGGGAATTTTTCGGGACAATCCAGTCTGGAATGCCGAATTTTAAAGCCGGAAATATTATTACGGATTTAAAACTCATAGAAGATTCAAAAAATCTCGCTGCAAATGTGATAATGTCTGATCCGGAACTGTCTAGAGAAGATCATAAGAAACTGAAAAATGAAGTTGTTCAGAGTTACGGGAAGCATTTTAACCTGTTCAGAGTAGGTTGACCCCGTATGAAGCTGTAAAATGCTTCGTAGAAAGTAAAATAGTGATAGTTCGTATTGTGTATTATTAGCTGATAAACAAAGTGAATATTATGCAGCTTTTTACGGGGTTGACAAAATCCCTAGAATTTATTATATTTTCAAGATGAAGTGCCCAACAGCGGTATATCCTGGAAGCTTTGATCCACCGACGAATGGTCATGTTGATATAGTCTATCGTGCAACTCAGCTTTTTCCGAAGGTAATAGTGGCGGTAACCAATAATTCGGTAAAAGATACGGCTTTTTCTTTGAATGAGCGTATTAAAATGCTGAAGGATGCGACCAGGGGCTTACAAAAAGTTGAAGTTGTCTCCTTTGAAGGTTTATTAGTAAATTATCTAAAGAAACGGAAAGCATCCGTTATAATCCGGGGTTTAAGGGCTATATCAGATTTTGAATACGAGTTTCAGATGGCTTTAATGAATCGAAAACTTGATGCAAACATAGAAACCGTATTTCTTATGCCTGATGAAGCAAACACATATCTTTCATCCAGCCTTGTAAAAGAGGTTGCGCGTCTGGGCGGATCGGTAAAGGGTTTTGTGCCGATTTTTGTTGAAAAAAACTTGAAAAAAATAAACAGCAACAGATAGTACTTAAAGGAGAATATACGATGTTAAATATGCAGGATCTGCTGATTTCATTTTTTGACAAGAAAGCTTCAGATCTACATTTGGTTGCCGGGCTTCCTCCGATGTTTAGGATTGACGGAGAAGTGCAGCCTACCCACTATGATGTTCTTAGTGCGGAAGTATGCCAGAAACTAATTTATTCAATACTCAATGAAGAACAAAAAGAACGTTTTGAAACAAAGAATGAACTTGATATGTCAATAGGGATTCAGGCAAAGGGACGAGTGAGAATCAATGTATTCAGGCAAAGGGGGGTAGTAGGCGCGGCATTGAGGGCTATTCCTCAAAAAATATTTTCGTTTGAAGAGTTGAATCTTCCTCCCGTGGTTCATGAAATAATGAAACTGAACAAGGGCCTTGTGCTAGTAACCGGAGCTACAGGCTCAGGAAAAACTACGACGCTGGCTTCCATGATAAATTTTTTAAATGAAAACCGAACAAGCCATATTATTACAATAGAAGACCCCATTGAATATGTGCATTCCCATAAAAAATGTATTATAAATCAAAGAGAGGTTGGTTCGGACACTTTTTCATTTCCAACGGCGCTAAAATATGTTCTGCGTCAGGACCCGGATATCATTCTTATCGGTGAAATGAGGGATCTTGAAACTATATCGGCGGCGTTAACTATCGCTGAGACGGGACATCTCGTGTTTGCTACTTTGCATACAACTGATGCCGCGTCTTCAATAAACAGAATGATAGACGTTTTTCCGCCTCATCAACAGGCTCAAATAAGGTCCCAGCTTTCATTAGTTCTTCAGGCAGTATTTTCACAACAGCTATTGCCTCATATAAGCGGAACAGGAAGAATTTTGGCGTGCGAGATATTGATAGTAAATCCTGCTATACGAAACCTTATTCGCGAGATGAAAGTGGAGCAGATTTATCTTGCGATGCAAACCGGCTCAAAATTCGGGATGCAGACAATGAATCAGGTTCTGTGCGATTTGTACGCCCGTCAAAAAATTTCTTATGAAACGGTTTTAAGTTCAACTAATGATGCTGACGACGTGAAAAGAATTCTTCAGAATAATCAAAAATAGAATGCATTCTAGTATTCTTAAATTTGGAGGGAGGTCTTAAAATGGCCCAATTCAGTTATACAGCTCGTTCCATTACGGGAAGTATAAAAAAAGCAATTTTAGAAGCTCCGGATCAAAAGACTGCAATGCAGCTTTTGAGAGCTCAAAAGCTGATTGTAATGGAGATTGTCGAGAAAAAACCTAACAATCTGATTGAAATACTAAAAAGCTTAAATCCTTTTAAACCGGGTGTAGGTAATAAAGAATTAGTTCTTTTTTCAAGGCAGTTTTCAACTTTAGTAAGTGCCGGAGTTCCTATCGTTCAAGGTTTATCAATACTCGTTGAACAGGCTTCCTCTCCCATTTTCAAGAAAATTCTAAAATCAGTCAGGGAAGATATTGAACAAGGTATTTCTATAACGGAAGCAATGAAAAAACATCCGGAGGCATTTTCGGAACTTTATGTTTCAATGATTAAAGCCGGAGAAGTCGGTGGAATTCTGGATACTATTTTAGAAAGATTGTCTTCTTATCTTGAGGCAGCCGAAGAACTTAGGGGAAAAGTAAAAGGTGCAATGGTTTATCCTTCCGTTGTGCTTTCCGTGGCCGCATGTGTTACACTCTTTTTACTTATTTTTGTAATTCCCACATTTCAGACTATTTTTGCGGGTTTCGGGACAGAGCTTCCTCTTCCAACCAGAATTCTCATAGGATTATCTAATTTGTTAAGAAAACTTATTCTATTAATTATTGCTTTTCCCTTTGTGGTATTTATTGGTTATAAGCAATGGAGAAAAACAGAAAAAGGTTTAATTATAACAGATACTTACGCGCTTAAAATCCCGGTTTTTGGTACGCTTTTGAAAAAAGTAGCTATTGCAAAATTTTCAAGGACTTTTGGCACTCTAGTTAAGTCGGGTGTGCCTATCCTTCAAGCGCTTGATACTGTGGCAAAAACCAGCGGCAATAAAGTGATAGAAAATGCCATAGAAAAAGCAAAGGAGTCTATCCGAGAAGGGGAAAGAATGTCCGAACCTTTGAAGAAAACGGGTATTTTTCCGCCGATGGTTACTCAGATGATAGCAATAGGCGAAGAAACGGGAAATCTTGACACTATGCTTTCAAAGATAGCCGATTTTTATGATCAGGAAGTGGACGTTGCCGTGAAAGCGCTGACCAGCATGATAGAGCCTTTAATAATGGTCGTGATGGGTATAGTTATTGGAGCAATTGTTGTTGCAATGTTTCTTCCGATGTTTGAGCTCGGACAACTTGCGGGCAAACAAGGGTAAAAATCTTGAGAAAGAATGGTCTTGACAAACATTTTTATTTGCGATACAATTTAGATGTCAGATTAAACAAAAAAAGGAGGTGAATATAATGAAAAAGATCAAAGGTTTTACATTAATTGAGCTGATGATCGTTGTAGCCATTATAGGTATTCTTGCTGCAATAGCAATACCTAAATTTGCCGACCTTATCCGTAAATCAAACGAAGGCGCAACGAAAGGAAATCTAGGAGCTCTTCGCAGCGCGGTATCAATTTATTATGGAGAACAAGAAGGATTGTTCCCGTCCGATGATTTAACTATACTTACATCTCAAAATGGCAAGTATATCAAAGAGATACCACGTTGCTATGCTGCGGGACATCATACACCGCAAAATACAGTAGTTGTAACTGCTGCAAGTGGTAGTGAAGTTGTTACTCCTGGTGCTTGGGGATATGAAACAGACAGTCCTCCCAATTCAGGAAAACAAACTGGTGATGTGTGGGTGAATTGTATACATACCGACACCAAAAACGGGACATGGCAAGACTATTAATTTCTTAGTTTTTTTTAATAAAAGACCCTCTCTTTTGAGAGGGTCTTTTTATTTTGCTCATATTCATAAATGCTCTGAAAATACTGATAAACCCAGATTTTTCAATAGAAAAATCTGCGCAAGTGCCGCACCATTAAAAAGCGCTGAAAAATGAAGCCCTTTCAATGCGTCTCAGATGGAAATCGCGCGAACAATTTCTTTGAACATATGATAAATGGTGCGGGGTTAACCCAGCATGTTGAAAACGTGCTGTCCCCTCGTCCCTTCGTCCCTTCGTCCCTTCGTCCCTTCGTCCCTTCGGGACAAATTTTACAACCTGTTGCAAAATTTGGGTAAAAATATTGTTTGAAAGGCATGAAATATGATATCATAACCTAATGAACACTCCGTCATATCATACACCAGTAATGTGCGAAGAAACAGAAAAATATCTAATTAATAATTTAACCGGAACCTACGTAGATTGTACGATAGGCGGCGGCGGCCATAGCTTATATTTATTAGAAAGATACCAGGAAATTAAAATAATAGGTTTTGACCATGACAAAAATGCAATTGAAGAATCAAATAAAAATTTATCAAAATATTCAGACAGAATAAAACTGGTTAAAGAAAATTTTAAGAATATACGTAAATTCCTGCGGGATAACGGAACAGCATTTGTTGATGGAGCATTGGCAGATTTAGGTGTATCGTCAAAACAATTGGATGACGAGTCAAAGGGATTTAGTTTCAAATCTGATAATCTTGATATGCGTATGGATCTAAGTCTTGAAAAAAATGCCCAAGATATTATAAATACTTATGATAACAAAAGTTTGACTGAGATATTTTACAGATATGGCGAAGAAAGATTTGCCGAAAAAATAAGCCGCAAAATAATAGAAGAACGAGCAATAAATAAAATTATTTCAGGTAAAAGACTTGCAGAAATCGTAGAAAAAGTTAAAAAAAGGGACAGCCATATCCATCCTGCAACAAAAATATTTCAAGCTCTGCGAATTGCTGTAAATAAAGAGCTTGAAAACTTGTCAGCTTTTCTAGCGGATTTACCGTTTATTTTATCTCCCGGAGGCAAAGCTGTAATTATAAGTTATCATTCCCTTGAAGATAGGATCATCAAAAATTCTTTCAGAGATAATGCCAAAAATGGCATCTATAAAATATTAACTAAAAAGGTAATAACAGCTTCAGAAGATGAAAAAAGAAGAAATAACCGATCAAGAAGTGCCAAGTTGAGGGCGGTTGAAAAATTATAATGTCATTTAAAAATATTGCACTTATAGTAATTTTCCTATTTTTCTCTTCTCTTTTTTATATTTGGCAAAGGACACAAAATATAAGACTAGGATATGAAGTAAGCGATTTGCGCTTTCAATGCGAAAAATTGTCGCAAGAAAATATTAATTTACAGTTGCGGATAAGTTCTTATCTCGCGATGGAAAAGCTGGATATGGTAGCTAAAGAAAAAGGCTTATTGGTTCCGGATGATAAAGATATCATATATTTGGAAAACAAATAAAAAAATGTTTAAGCAAGATCTAAAAAACTGGTTTAAAAATGATCAATAAAAAAGGCGCAATATTACCATTTATTTTGTTTGCTTTAGGATTTTCATTTTTGGCAGTACGGCTTTTTTTTATCCAAGTTTGGGAACATGAAATATTAAAAAAAAAGGTTGATCAAATAAGTGTTCGCGAGAGGTCAGAGTCTTCACTTAGAGGGTCTATTTTTGACAGATTCGGTCGTGTTCTTACAGTCAGTTCTAAGGTTTATACTTATTTTGCTGACCCAAAAATATGCAAAGGGCTAAAGGAAATATCAGCCGGACTTAAAAAATTAAATATAAATTTTAACAATCGATCAGTAAAGTGGAATAAAGATTCGTCATATGTGCCCTTATTAAAAAATATTGACGGTGAAACAATGCAGAGAATAAAAAGCCTGGAAATTAAGGGTACCGGTTTTACTACGGAATATATCCGCAAATATACTGAAGACAGGATGGCCTGCCATCTTATCGGTGTGGTCGGTGTTTCCGGGCTGGGCTTAAGCGGTATTGAATTTTCAAAAAATAAAGAACTTATAGGCGATAAATACAATATTTATAATTTTCGTGACGGGTTGGGAAGGGAAATCCCTGAGACCTTTGTAAAAAGCAAAGAATTAAAAGGATTTGATGTATACTTAACAATAGACAAAAATCTTCAGTTTATCGCCGAAAAAGAAATTGAAAATGCCTACAATAGTCTGCATCCCCAAAAAGCGATGGTTATAATCCAAGACCCGAATTCGGGCGAGATTCTTGCCATGGCCTCACGGCCGAATTTTAATCAATATGATTTTTCAAAAAACAAAGAAAGCTTAAAAAATTATGCCGTAAGCGATATCTTTGAACCCGGTTCAACTTTCAAAATTGTGACTATAACGGCGGCGCTTGAAGAAAATATTGCCAAACCGACAGATACAATTTATTGCGAAGACGGCCAATATGTTTTATATGATCACTCTATAAAAGATCATGAAAAAAAAGGATCACTTACCGTCAATGAAATAATGGAATATTCTTCAAACATCGGGACCGCAAAACTTGGCCAAAAACTTGGCAAAGAAAAACTTTTTCAATATATTCGGCAGTTTGGATTCAACAACAAGACAGGAGTTGATTTGCCCGGAGAAACAAAAGGGATGCTCAATCCGCCTGAAAAATGGAGCGGCTTATCCGTTGCAGCACTTTCGTTTGGCCAAGAAATTGGAGTTACTGCTCTTCAAATGATAAATGCATATTCAGCAGTAGCAAACGGAGGCATTCTTTTAGAGCCAAAGGTTGTCAAGAGTGTTAAGGGTCCATCAGTAATGAAAGAGGATTTTGAAGTAAGAACAATCAGGCGTGTTGCAAGGCCTGAAGTTATTAGAGAAATTCAGAGAATGCTTGTAAATGTTGTAGAAAAGGGCACAGGCCAAAATGCGAAAATCTACGGTTATAGAGTCGGCGGTAAAACAGGGACGGCTCAGAAAAAAGATTCAAAAACAAACCAGTATTCTTCCACTGCTTTCGTATCTTCCTTTTGCGGTATTGTTCCTATGTCTTCACCCAAACTGACAATACTTGTTGTCTTAGACGAGCCTAAAGGCGATTATTGGGGATCCTCAACAGCTGCCCCGATTTTTAGAAAAATTGCTTCACAGGCTGTCCGTTATCTTAAAATAGCTCCTGATGCTGAGATAACGCAATCAAACAACAAAAAATTAAACAGCTAAAGGCAAAGAAATGACAATAAAACTTTATGAAATTCTTCCTAAAACAGGATATGATGTTTATGGCCCTGCAAATATTGAAATAAAAGGTCTATCATATGATTCCCGCAAAATAAAAGAAGGATATATTTTTATTGCTCTAGAAGGAAAGCACTTTAACGGCAGTCAATTTGTTAAGAAATCAATTGATTCCGGTGCCGTGTCATTTGTGACAGAAAAATATATACATATAAAAGGAGCGACACAATTAGTGGTTAAAGATCCTTTAATTGCAATGGCTGAGCTCTCGTCCAAATTTTATCAACAACCGGATAAGAAAATTTTACTTATCGGTGTTACGGGAACTAACGGAAAAACGACAATCACTTATTTCCTTGAATCAATATTTGAAAAAGCAAAAAAGCCGGCTGGAGTTATTGGGACAATAAATTATAGATTTAAGGGGAAAATATTGACGGCACCAAACACAACTCCGCAATCGGCGGATATTTATGATATGCTGAACCAAATGGTAAAAGAAAAGAGAAAAACTGCGGTTATGGAAGTGTCTT
Organism: Elusimicrobiota bacterium; assembly: GCA_026388075.1. Classification (NCBI taxonomy): domain Bacteria; kingdom Pseudomonadati; phylum Elusimicrobiota; species Elusimicrobiota bacterium. Next base: position 9,765 of record JAPLKN010000053.1, on the reverse strand, counting down.
CTCACGCATTGGCGCTTAACCGGATTGCAGGACTGGAATTTGATACGGCTGTTTTTACTAATTTAACCAGAGATCATTTGGATTTCCACGTAACAATGGAAAATTATTTTGAAGCAAAATCAAGACTGTTTACAGATTTGAAAAAAGGAAGAAAAGATTTTGAAAAAAACGCGGTAATTAATATTGATGATCCTTGGGGCAAGAAATTATTAGGGATGATTCAAGAAGCGAAAACAACTACTTATGGACTTAACAAAAAGTGTGATATTCGGGCAGAAAACATAACAATAACAAGCAAGGATACAAGATTCAGATTGTTGAGCCCTTACGGAAATACTAACATAAAGTTGTCGCTTCTAGGCCAGCATAACGTGTATAATGCTTTAGCTTCGGCGGCGGCTTCTTTAGTCAACGGGATACCGCTAAAAACTGTTAAAAAGGGCCTTGAGGGTCTAAAAAAAGTACCCGGAAGGCTAGAAATAGTAAAATCAAAAATGCCGTTTACTGTCGTAGTTGATTACGCTCATACGGATGATGCTTTACACAATGCTTTAAATGCACTTTGTAAACTGAAGCCCAAAAGGATTATTACTGTTTTTGGTTGCGGCGGGGATAGGGACAAAACGAAAAGGCCATTAATGGGAGCTATAGCGGCATCCCTAAGCAATTTTGTTTTTGTAACTTCCGATAATCCCAGAAGCGAACAGCCGGAAAAAATAGCCTTGGACATAGAAATAGGCATAAGAAAAAAGCATAAGAATAACTATCGGATAATTCTGGACAGGGAGCAGGCTATAGCAGACGCGGTAGCTATGGCTAAGAAAGGAGATATATTGCTTATTGCGGGTAAAGGCCATGAAAATTACCAGATAATAGGCGATCAAAAAATACATTTTAACGATACCGAAATAGCCAAAAAATATTTAAACAATCTTGAAAAACAAAATTTATCTAACTTAAAATAGTTTAAATTTAAAAAAACTTTTTTTATGGAAAACCTTTTCCTTAATGAATTAATCAAGGCTGTAAACGGCGAATTTTTAATAGGAAATCCGCGAGAAACAGTTGAGCATATTTCTATCGATACGCGAACTTTACAAAAGGGAGATTATTATTTTGCTATTAAGGGAAACCGTTTTGACGGACATAAATTCGTTAAAAATGCTGTTGAAAAAGGCGCAAAAGGGATAATAATTTCGGAAAAAGAAGTTGATTTTGGAAATCCTTTTCCAACGGTACCTTCGGTTATAAGAGTTGAGGATACCACTAAGGCTCTGGGGGATTTGGCATTGTATTATAGAAAAAAGTGGAATATTCCTCTGGTAGCAATTACGGGATCAAACGGCAAAACAACGGCCAAGCAAATGCTTTTTTCAATTCTCAGTAAGAAAGGAAAAACCTTGTGCAATCAGGGAAATTTTAATAACCAAATAGGCCTTCCTTTGACTCTTTTTGAATTATCAAAAGAACATCAATTTGCGATAGTGGAAATGGGAACTTCTTTGCCAGGAGAGATTGCGCGGTTAAGTGAAATTGCTATGCCGGCTATAGGAGTAATAACAAACATAGGCTATACTCACCTTGAGAATTTCAAGGACAAAGAAGGCGTTTTTGAAGAGAAAAAGACTCTTTTTAATAATTTGAAAACCGACGGATGCGCGGTAATAAACATTGATGATGAATATCTCAAAAGATTAATTTCAAATGATAAATATGCTAAAATTACTTTTAGCATTAACTCTGAATCAGATATAAAGGCAGATAACATTGACTTAAGAAACAAAGGGGTATCTTTTGATCTTCATATTTCAAGTAAAACGATTAGAGTACATCTGCCGGTTTACGGTATTTTTAATGTTTATAACGCAATGGCAGCTTCTTGCGCAGCATTTAAACTAGGCATTGATATTGATTTAATAAGAGACGGGCTTCAGAGCTATTCTCAGCCCAAAATGAGAATGGAGATAATAGAACTTAAAATCGGAGCAACTGTAGTAAATGATGCATACAATTCTAATCCCTCATCGGTAAGAGAATCTATAACTAGCATGATTCAAGCTTTTCCAAACAAAGAAAAGCTGGTTGTATTGGGGGATATGCTTGAGCTTGGCCAGGATTCTGAAAAATTTCATTCAGAACTGGGGGATTTTATTGATTCCCAATTTCTAAATAAAATTTATCTCTACGGCCCTCAAATGAAAAATACTTTTACTTCAATCCGGAATTCATCGGCATTATATTTTAAAACTAAGGAAGAACTTCTTGCTGAACTGCAAAAATATTTAAACAAAGATTCAGTTGTTTTGTTTAAAGCTTCGCGTGGTATGGCGTTAGAAGAAGTAATAAATAAGCTTATATAAAAATTTTATTGAGACTAAAAGGAGTTAAAAATGTTTTATCATATTTTCTATTCTTTAAAAGATGTATTTTCTCCGTTCAATGTTTTTCAATATATAACTTTTCGCTCGGCCGGAGCAATTTTAACCAGTCTCATTTTAAGTTTTATCTTAGGCCCTTTTTTAATCCGATATTTAAAAAAGCTTAAAATCGGTCAAACTTATTTTAATTCTTTTAATCAGCACAATTTTGTTAGGCTTTTTGGGATTCTGGGATGATTATTTAAAGTTAGTAAAGAAAAATCCTAAAGGGCTGAATGCTCGCAAAAAATTAATGTTTCAATGTGTTTTTGCGTTCTTAGTTTCATTATATCTATGGTATTATCCTGCGGATATGTTTTATCAGTCAAGCATAAATATCCCGTATCTAAAAAATGTTTTTATAGATCTTTCAGTAGCGTATATTTTATTTTCAATGCTAGTGATAGTGGGCAGTTCAAATGCGGTAAATTTAACTGACGGCTTAGACGGGCTGGCTATAGGCAGCCTAATAATTGCGGCTGCTACATTGGGCCTTTTTTCATATTTTGCGGGCCATTATAAAATTGCCGAATATCTGCGTATTATTCATGTGCAGGGGGCCGGAGAAATCTCAATTTTTCTTGCCGCTATGGTCGGGTCAGGGTTAGGTTTTTTATGGTTTAATTCATATCCGGCTGAAGTCTTCATGGGAGATACCGGTAGTTTGTTTTTGGGCGGTACTCTCGGCCTAATAGGTGTTTTTATTAAACAAGAAATAATTCTTGCGGTAATCGGCGGCGTTTTTGTAATGGAAGCTTTGTCAGTAATATTACAGGTATATATCTTTAGAAAAACGGGAAAAAGAATATTCAAAATGGCTCCTCTGCATCATCATTTTGAACTTTCCGGCTGGGCCGAGACTAAAGTAACAACACGTTTTTGGATTATAAGCATCATTTTGGCGCTAGTAGCTTTTGCTTCGCTAAAACTTCGTTAATGAAAGATGAAAAAATTGTTTAAAGGCAAAAGATTATCAATTTTAGGTTTTGCTAAATCAGGAATAGCTTCAGCTAATCTTGCTAAATCCTTAGGCGCAGTTGTTTTGATAAGCGACATAAATAAAAATATAAAAGCCCAAGATAAATATAAAATTACAAAAGGGATAGAAATTGAGCTTGGGAAACATTCTTCAAAAATACTCAGGGCCGATCTTATTATTAAAAGCCCGGGCATTCACAATGATATTGATATCCTAAAAAAAGCGAGAAGGGAAAATATACCGGTATGGGGAGAAATTGAGTTTGCATACCGTCTAATAAAGCCAAAAAAAATACTTGCTGTTACGGGTACAAACGGAAAGACAACCACAACAACTCTTTTAGGAAAAATATTTAAAAAGGCAGGCCATAAAACAGTTGTTGCGGGAAATATCGGCCATCCGCTTGCAGGTTTAGTTAAAAAAATTGATTCAAATACGCATGTTGTGCTGGAAGTTTCAAGTTATCAGTTAGAAGATTCTTTTAGTTTCCATCCTAATGTCTGCTCAATTCTAAATATCACTCCAGACCATCTTGAACACCATTATTCAATGAAAAATTATATTAAAGCAAAAAAAAGAGTATTTAAAAATCAAAATTCTAAAGATTTCTGCATTTTAAATTATGATGATCCCATTTGCCGCAAAATTTCCGAAGCATGCCCCTCAAAAGTTGTTTTTTTCAGCAGGAAGAAAATACTTAATAAAGGGGTATTTTACAAACAGGGGAAAATATGTGTGAATATCGGGAAATTGAAATATAAGTTTGGGGCTCAGTTTAAAATTCCCGGGATGCACAATATTGAAAATATATTGGCGGCGGTAGCCATGGCCAGTGTCTCAAATATTAAACCCTCAGTGATAAAAAAAGCAGTTTATTCTTTTACGGGGGTCGGGCACAGAATAGAGTTTGTGTCTAAAATAAACGGAGTTAAATATTTTAACGATTCCAAAGGCACTAACGTGGACTCTGCAAGGGTTGCTCTTGAATCATTTGATAAAAATATTTGGCTGATTCTTGGAGGCAGGGATAAGGGTTCTCCGTATAAACCTTTATCTGATCTCATAAGGGAAAAAGTTAAAGGCGTATTTCTTATAGGTGAAGCTGCAAGCAAGATAAAAAATGAACTAAAAGGAACTACGGCTATTTATGATGTTAAAACAATGCAGAATGCTGTTAGTAAAGCTCATGCTTTTGCCAAGAAGGGAGATATAGTTCTTTTATCTCCTGCTTGCGCGTCTTTTGACCAGTTCAATGATTATGAAGACCGCGGAAGACAATTCAAAAAAATGGTAATAAGCTTAGAAAAAAATGCATAAATTTACAAGGTTATACCGCATAGACGGCTGGCTTCTTATTATTATTGGCGCATTAGTTTTTATCGGGACGATAATGGTCTTTTCATCCAGCGTTATTATGGCTGAAATTCGCTGGCAAGCCCCGTATTCTTTTTTCATTAAACAGATCATGTGGGTAATTATCGGAAGTTTTGCTCTTATTTTTATGTCGCAGTATGATTATAAAAATATACAGAAGTTTGCAAGGATATTGTTAATCCTTAGTATCATATGTTTGATAGCTGTTCTTTTGATCGGTTCGGAAAAAGGGGGAGCAAAACGGTGGTTTAGGTTTGGTTTTATGAGTTTTCAACCGTCTGAATTAGCCAAAATTGCTGTAATAATAGCTCTAGCCGATTATTTTGATAGAAAAAAAAGTAAAATAAATAAAATTAGCGGTATTCTGCCGGTTTTTCCGATGATTTTTCTGCCGGTAGGACTTATTTTTATTGAGCCTGATCTCGGCATACCAATTATCATAGTAACTGTCGGATTCCTGCTTATGTATGCGGCCGGTGCAAAATTTTCGCATGTTTTTGGTTCGTTTATTATTTTTATCCCTGTAGTGATATTTGAGGTTTTAAGAAAACCTTATCGCCTTGAAAGATTAAAGCATTTTTTTTCATCCTGGAGCGGGATAGAATCAACTACATATCAAATAAGTCAGTCAATTATGGCTCTCGGATCAGGAGGCTTTTGGGGAAAGGGTTTAGCCGCGAGCCAGATGAAATTATTTCATCTGCCCGAACCCCATACTGATTTTATTTTTCCGATTATCGGCGAAGAATTAGGCTTTATCGGTACTTCGTTTTTGATTTTTCTTTTTATGGTTTTTGCATGGAGAGGATATCTTATAAGCAAAAACAGCCAGGATTTTTTTGGGGCATTACTGGCATTAGGAATTACATGGCTTATTGTATTCCAGGCTTTTTTTAATATAGGGGTTGCTGTTGGGATTCTTCCTGCCAAGGGGCTGCCTTTACCTTTTGTTTCGTTCGGAGGAACATCTCTTTTGCTTAATCTTGCTTGCGTGGGTATACTTTTGAATATTTCTAAGCAGTCAAATAATATTAATCTTATTGCGTTAAAACGCTAAAAAAGTAATTTTATGAATAATACTATTTTAATTGCAGCTGGAGGAACGGGAGGCCATATTTATCCCGGGCTTGCGCTTGCCCGCGTAATTAGAGAAAGGGGATCAAAAGTATTATTTGTTATTAAAGAAAACGATCCAAGTAAAGAAATCTTAAATAATGAAAAATTTGGCTTTATTGAAATACCTGCCTTCGGCCTTCCAAGAAAATTTTCTTTGAATATCTTTAAATTCTTGCTTTTTTTATTTCTTGGATTTTTTAGGGCATGGAGAATTATTAAAACTATTAAGCCTAAGGCAGTTTATGGAATGGGAGGATATGTATCATTTCCGGTAGTTTTGGCCGCAAAACTAAAAGGATTCAAGGTAATAGTTCACGAACAAAATGTTTTACCCGGACTGACAAACCGAATATTGTCAAAGTTTGTTGATAAAGTTGCGATAAGCTTTAATGAATCAATTAAATATTTTAATTCAAAAAAAGTTGTTTTAACGGGAAATCCGTTCCGTCCTGAAATATTCAAAGTATCTTATGAAGATTCCATAAAAAAATTGGGACTGATCCCGAATAAATTTAGCGTTTTAGTTTTTGGCGGAAGCCAAGGCGCGGCTTTTATTAATCGTTGTGTCTTAGAGGCATGGAATACTTTAAATTCTTTTAAAGATAGGATGCAGTTTATCCACATTGCCGGGAAAAAAGAATATGACCGGCTTAATACAGAGTATAATAAAGCCGGTATTCCGGGAAAGGTATTCCCTTACATAAATGATATTGGAAACGCATATGAAGCCGCTGATCTAATTATCTGCCGTTCCGGTGCTATGACTATCTCTGAATTAAAGATCTTAAATAAACCGGCGATACTAATCCCTTTTCCGTATGCAACAGCCAATCATCAGGAGTATAATGCCCGTATGTTGGAAAAAGAAGGTAAAGCAAAAGTTATAATTGAAAAAGATCTTAATCCTGAAAAGCTTGCCAAGGAAATAACGGACTATTTAAAATCTTTTTCCGGACATAAAAAAGAATTAAAAATACCTAAAGTTTTACCCCAGGATATTTTAGCGGATTTAATATTTTAGAAGTCCTGATAAATAGAACTTTGCGCACTTTGCTTTAAGAAGGCCATATTAAAATATATGAAAAATATCCTTGTTACCAATGACGACGGAATATACGGTCCAGGACTATGGCCTCTGCTTAAAGAGCTTAAAAAAATAAGCAATGTAATAGCAGTTGTTCCCGAAAGAGAACGCTCCGGAACAAGCCATTCCATTACTTTGCATAAGCCGTTAAGAGTAAAAGAAATAGAGAAAAATATATATATTGCCAATGGCTCGCCGGCAGACTGTGTTAAATATGCCGTGAGAGCACTTTCAAAAAACGGCATAGACCTTGTTATTTCCGGAATAAACTCCTGTCCGAATCTAGGACAGGATATTGTTTATTCGGGGACTGTTGCAGGTGCAAGGGAAGCGGCAATACTTAATATTCCGTCATTTGCTATTTCGGTTTCTGAAGAACAAAAAGGGATCTTTAAAACCGCGGCAAATATTTCCGCAAATCTTGCCAGGAAAATATTTGACAGCGATTTTCCGTATCATATTTATCTTAACGTCAATATTCCCAAAAATATTAAAGGTATTTCAATAACTTCTTTAGGGCGAAGAATTTATGATCAAAAAATTGAAGCAAGAACCGATCCGAGAGGGAAGAGATATTATTGGCTTTCGGGAAAATATTTATCCGGCGTTAGAAAAAAAGGCACTGATATTACAGCTGTGCAGAATGGCTTTATTTCTATCACTCCTTTACATTTGGATCCCACAGCCAGAGATTTATTCGGGGTATTTGATAAGTGGACAAACGATTTAAGTTAGTTTCAGATTTTAAACCATCCGGCGATCAGCCTTCATCTATTGAAAAACTTTACGATGGGATAGTAAAGAGTAAAAAGAATCAAGTCTTATTGGGGGTAACGGGTTCGGGAAAGACTTTCACAATAGCAAATGTTATTGAAAAACTGCAAAGGCCGACTCTTGTTATTTCACCGAACAAAATACTTGCCGCACAATTATACGCGGAATTTAAATCTTTTTTCCCTGAAAATGCGGTAGAGTATTTCATTTCTTATTATGATTACTACCAGCCTGAAGCATATGTTCCGCAGACAGATACCTACATAGAAAAAGACGCTTCAATAAACGATCATATTGACCGGTTAAGGCTTAAAGCTACTTCATCTCTTACAGAAAGAAAGGATGTAATAATTGTCGCTTCTGTTTCCTGTATTTATAATTTGGGATCTCCCGAAGAATACCGGGATCTTTGCGTTTATATTGAAAAAGGGAAAACAAAAGCGCGAAATGAACTCCTTTCTGAACTGGTCAACATTCACTACGAAAGAAACGATATGGAATTTATACGCGGGAAATTTCGCGTTCGCGGAGATACAATGGAAATTTTCCCGGCGTATCTCGAAACAGCATTGCGTGTTGAATTTTTCGGTGATAGCATAGAAAAGATCAGTGAAATTAATCCTTTAACAGGCAAAACATTATCTGAAAAGAGTAATACCTCTATATATCCCGCTAAACATTTCGTGACTACAAAATCAAAAATTGAAGAAGCTATAAAAAATATAAAAAATGAACTTTCTGAAAGGCTTGATGAACTAAAAAAACAAAATAAACTCCTTGAAGCCCAGCGTCTTGAGCAGAGGACGAATTACGATATGGAGATGTTGGAGCAGACCGGATTCTGCCACGGAGTAGAAAATTATTCGCGTCATTTAGCCGGAAGGCCGAAGGGTTCAAGGCCTTTCACTCTGATAGATTATTTTTATTCATCTGATAAAAAAGGAGAATTCTTAACCGTTATTGATGAATCCCATATTACTGTTCCTCAGATCAGGGGTATGTATGAAGGCGATAAAAGCAGAAAACAGACCCTTGTGGATTTCGGGTTCCGTCTGCCCTCAGCGCTTGATAACCGGCCTCTGAAATTTAACGAGTTTGAGGATCTCGTTAAAGATGTAATTTATGCTTCTGCAACGCCGGGCCCTTATGAAATACAAAAGGCTAGGGGAGAAATAGCTGAACTAGTTATAAGGCCGACGGGATTAATTGATCCTGAAGTAATAATTAAGCCGATAGAAAATCAAATTGAAGATTTGATAAAAGAAATAAACAAAACTGTTGAGAATAAAAACAGGGTACTCGTTACAACGCTGACAAAAAGAATGTCAGAAGATTTGGCTGAATATCTTTCAGGGAAAGGTTTAAAAGTTCAATATCTTCATTCTGAAATTGAGGCACTGCAAAGAATTGAGATACTGAAAAATTTAAGACTTGGCAAATTTGACGTTTTAGTAGGAATTAACCTTTTAAGAGAAGGCCTGGACCTTCCGGAAGTGGCATTAGTTGCGGTTTTAGATGCAGATAAGGAAGGATTTTTAAGATCTGAAACTTCCCTTATTCAAGTATGCGGAAGGGCAGCTAGGAACGTTGAAAGCAAAGTAATATTTTATGCGGATAAACTGACAGGGTCTATTAAGAGAGCTATTTCTGAGATGGACCGCAGAAGGAAAAAACAAATGGAGTATAACAAAGAAAATAATATTACTCCTCGTTCAATAATAAAAGCGGTTCATGAGCTTGAAGAATTTCAGTATCACGCTAGAAAAGACGGACTGCAAGCGATTTTATCTGATGATGGTGAAAAATATATAACCTCTAAAAACTTATCATTTGTAATTCAGGAACTTGAAAAACAGATGAGAGATGCCGCTGATAACCTTGATTTTGAGTCAGCAGCTGTTTTCAGAGATAAGATTATAGAACTTAAAGAAATGTCCGCTTCAAAAAGAAAATAATTTTAAAACATAAGCATATTTTGGTAGAATTATTGTTAATAAAGGCAGGTAAAATGAAAGATTTAG
>JAPLKN010000052.1 GCA_026388075.1 Elusimicrobiota bacterium | reverse complement strand
CTGTGTCATAATTGCTAAAATATATCCCTGATGTCATTCTGAATTTATTTCAGAATCTAGCATCCCGACGATAATGAGATCCTGAACCAAGTTCAGGATGACAACACGTGGAGTTATGACACAGTCTCTCCTGTCGGCGGAGTTTCAGTTCGGGCTTCATTCTGGAAGGATTGTAGAATTATTTGGAATGCTTTTTTGCCTTTTTGTTTTCTCCGCCGGCGATAAAACTTTTATCCAATTGCCAGTCAGGATTATTTTCAATAACTTTTAAAAAATTTTCGTAATGCGACAAAAGGCTGTTATGTTTTAAAAGCACTTTAATTCCTTCTATTATTTCAGCGCGCATATCCAACCCTTTGGCTTTAGAAACAGGCAATGTTCTTGGAATTTTGTTGATTCTTGCAAAATAGGGTTTAATAGTTATAATTGAAAGATCAAAACTTTCGGCAAAATACTTTAAAACACTTGATTCATCTTCCAATTCCTGTTCATCTCTAATTAAGTCAACAAGCGAATCAAGGCCGAACATAAGAATGGATTTATAAGACATTGTTCCTTCCGGCATAATCTCTTCCGTAGCTTTCTTGAAATCCTCTTCCATTTTCTTTTGCCAGTGTTCCGCATCAGCTACAAAACTTGAAGGATATACAAAGGCGAGTAATTCATTTTCGGAATCGTGATAAAGGAGGAAATGCTCTGCGTAGAAAATCTGCCCGCATCTCGGACAGCTTACAATATTTATTTCTCCGTTTATTATCTCGTCTTTTAGTTCAGGATCTTCAACGGCATTTATAGAATTCCAGATATCCGCCTCAAAAACCTCCCCGCAAGGACATCTTATTTCTTCCGGACTGGATAAAGACATTTTTGATCCTTAGGACTTCATTATTTTTTGATTTATGCGTATAATCTAAAAGTCGTTTTTAAAGTTTTTTCCCATTGAGCCGCTTATGAGTTGAGCATTTTTAAGGAAGTCTTCGGTTTTTCGTGTTTGAGCCCCATCCTGGCGGAAGCCGAAGGGGCGAGTCCTTCGACAAGCTCAGGATGGTGAGCCTGCCGAACCATTGAAAAACCGCCTTAAATAAAGAATGCGGAAGTCCGCCGCGGCGGAGCTCACGGGGTGCATTTCTTTTGAATACTTTTCTTTAGGCAAGTAAAGAAAAGTATTCCAGGGTGCAGTCCCTCGACTTTGCTCGGGATGTTGAGCTTGTCGAAACAGGGCGGGCAAGCCCCGCGACTTTCTCCTGTTTTGTAAACAAATCTTCAAAGTAATACATTTTTAATGAATTAAAATATAGCATATTATTATTAAGCATTGCAAGGCACTAAATTTACCGAATTAATGATGAGTTTGATAACGAAAAGCTATATTTTTATGATTAATAAATTTAATTATTTGCTCAGCTATTTGATTGCTTGCATAAGGATGGCTGATAGCAAGCGCGTTCCTTTGGAACCTGATAATTTTGTTTTTATTTTTATAGAAATTTACTACTATTTGACTTAGATTTCTTACATTTTTGCATAATTCCGCAACACCGTGTTTCTTTAAATAAAATGCATTTTTTTGTTCCTGCCCCGGCAAAGGCGAAAGAATAATCATAGGCAAAAGTTTTACAAGAGCTTCAGAAGAAGTCAGCCCTCCCGGCTTGCTTATTAAAAAATCTGCGGCATCCATCAACCGAGAAACATTTTTCTGATGCCCCAGTACTAAAATATTTTTGTTCCGCGAACAAACTTTTTTTAACTTTTTATAAAGCTTTTCGTTATAACCCGTAGCAATTATGAACTGCAGATTATTTTTTGACTTTATTAATTTTTTTACAGCTTTAAGGATCTTCCCCAGCCCTTGGTTTCCGCCCATCATCAGGATTGTATTCATATAAGGATTCAAGCCTAACTTGGCCCTTGCCTCATATTTAGGAATTTTTCTTATGAATGAATTATCAACGGGTATGCCCGTTACATATATTCGTTTTTCGTTTATATTCTTTTTCATAAGCTGCAGTTTAATTTCTTCATCCGGTACGCAGTAGCAATCCACATCGTGATTCGGCCAATAGGGATTAGCCACAAAATCTGTTATTACGGCAATTAAAGGTATGCGGATTTCGCCTTTTTTCTTTTCGTGAGCGATAAAACTGCACGGAATTGCTTGAGTGCACACGATTACGTCAGGTTTTGTTTTTGAAAGAATCTGGGTTACTTTTGAAACGTTGAATGAAGCAAAAAAACGTCCGAGTTCTTTGGTCAGGGAAGCTATATCTTCGCTGTTATAAAGATAATCCCAAATATTCGGAACCGAACGCATCAGGTCTACATATAGTTTAAACAGAAAGGGTCCTAAAATCGGATAATGATGAGAAAAAAAACCTATACTAGAAGTTTCTAAATGCGGATTGTGAAATAACAGACTCTTTTGGATTGCATCAGCTGCTCTCTTGTGGCCTGAATGGTCGGTTGCGTAGAGGAATAATATGCGTGGCATTATTTTAGTGTTTACTGAAAAATATTTTCATTAAACTCTGATTATACTGATAAAAGATAGATTACATTGATTTTGCCGTTAAAGTAATCTGTGAAATCTAATAATAATCGGTGTAATCAAGGGGCTGACAAGTTTTTCATAAGCCCTATTTTAAATAACCGGTAAACTTGTTATTTTTGTCTACCTTAATGGATGTGGCTTTAATAGGTTTATCTGTAAGTTCAAAACCCATTATAATAACTTCTTCGCCTTTTTTTATTAAATGAGCCGCCGCCCCGTTCATGCAAACCGTGCCCGAACCGCGCTTTCCAACAATAACGTATGTTTCAAGGCGATTTCCGGTCGTATTGCTTACAACCAGCACTTTTTCGCCCGGCCAAAATCCGGCTTTTTCTATCAGTTCTTCGTCAATAGTAATGCTTCCTTTGTAGTTAACGTTGGCTTCTGTTACTATTGCTCTGAATATTTTTGATCTCAGCATCCACCGCATAATAATCCTTTCCTTGCCGTACAACCTCGCAGGTTGAATGGCTTTCTTTAACTGAGCAGGACATATTCTACCAAATACATTTTATTATTTCAAAATTTCTATCAATATCCGTCATTTTTGAAATCACAATTTGTGATCTTAAAGATTTCGCTTCTTCCATGGTTCCATAGTCACAGTGATATCACCAAACCAACCCCCCCGCATGGTTTCTTTGAAACCAAATCAGCGGGGCAGGCGGAGTTGGTTTGATTTTATTCCCAATTAACTCTATTAAAACGCTCACTTATGATGTTAGTCATGGACCGTTTTTCTTCGGAGGTTAATTCGGAGTTATTGATTTGTTCAATAAAAACATTTTTCTTATCCAAGAATTTATTCCGAACGGCTCTTTCCGGAATATCCAGATAGGTGATAAATTGGATAAAATCCTTTCCGGTTATTTTATTTTTCTTTCCATTTAAAGTGAGAGCGAAATCTTCTTCGTCACGAATTACCAGTTTAGAACAAACAATGTCATAAGCCGGCGCCAGGCGAATTGCACCTGTTTCAGTATAAATAACAGAAAAATTTTTTAAATGCGCATCACCGTTTCCAATTATAAAATTAAATAATACTCTCTCATAAAATAATTGGGCATCTAGCCCCGGAATATTTGAAATCTCTTTTAGCTTTCTGCCAACTTCCTCATGCGATGCGCTATATTTATCTTTAATGCCCAATATTTGAAAGAAGTTTTCCTGATGGATTTTTTTCTTTTTCTCTCTATCATACCTTCTGACCATATAGGCGTTTGTATTATCTTTTAATTTAATAAGGCCGTGAGGCGGCACTTCAATTCCCATTAGTGCTGCTATTGTCATACACAGATTTTCATTTTCCGGCAGGTGCTGAAAAGACTGCGTCTGGGGCTTTAATATATATTCGCCGTGCTCGGGATAAACCTCGAGCATACGGGACCTTGTGTTTAATTTAACGGAAAGCTTTGGCTGCATTCCCGATATAGAAAGCTTACCCGCGGACTCTTGTGCTTTCAACGAAATTTCAGGGAGCGAGACATCAAAACCCGGAACATAATCAACCCCAAAGAGCTTCTTCAAACAATAATCGTGATATTGACTATTATTCTGAATATTATCGCCGCATATTCTGCATGAAGTCATTTTATCTCCTCAATGGAAACTGCCCCGGGTGTATCCTTGCACGTAGCAATCAATAAGCCAAAAAGATCATTCTTATCTAGGTGAAATTTTTTTGAAACAATTTCCAGATACCAACCTTCTGGAAGCAACCCCTCAAAAAAACTAAAAAAAGAATCGCTTTCATAGGGCTCTAATCTTAATGGCAAAGAAACGGATAATTGTCTGCCATTGGAAACATAGTTTGAGGCATAACCGAATTTATATCCGCCTTCAGTCTCTTCTATAATTCCTGCAAAAATACCATTGAAAAAAACAGAGGCCTTCCTATAACTTTTTATCATTCTTTACCGCCTCCAAATGATATCCAAAAAATGCCAGGATTTGGTTGACTTTATCCATTCTTGCGGATTTCTTGCCTTGTTCCAGATCTCTAATAGTCCTCAGCCCCAACCCAACTCTGGTGGCAAATTCTCTTTGAGTAAGGCCGGCTTCTTTCCTCAGCTCTTTAATTTTTTTTCCTATTTCCATTTTTTCACCTCAATATCTTTATCCCAAATTTTGCAACAGATTGCAAAATTTGTCCCGAAGGGACAGCGCGCCGCGGCGTGCGGGGTTAACCCCGCACCATTTATAACGTATTCAAGAAAAATGTTCGCAAGATTTCCATCCGACACTCAATTTAAGCTCTTCATTTTTCAGTGCTTTTTAATGGTGCGGCACTATGTGCAGATTTTTCTATTGAAAAATCTGGGTTTATCCAGCTAATATTATATACCCTAAATGATATAATGTCAAGTACTTTTTATAAAAGATATATCATATAGGGTATAAAAATCTATAAATTTATACAAATTATACCCTAAAAGGTATAAATATTTTACGAAATCTAACTATTATACCCTATTTGATATAATGTTTTTTAATCATGTCTTGCTATACAAGATTTACTATTTTCCCAACATCCATTTTACTGAAAATCGTTTTTTACCCCGTGAGATACTCTTTTTATATCTATCGGGGCAGGTCCGTGATTAGCGCGCTATTAAACCTTGCCCTTCCGTAGTCCCAAGTTTGCCTGCCACTGCATCTTGTTTTGAGCATCAAAACAGCAGGGGTCATTCCCGAAGTAGTAATCGGGAATCCAGTCTTTGTTGTTTCCTCTGCCTACTGCCTACTATCTACTGACTACTGTCCTTTAGAAGATTGGTTCCGGTGAGTTGCATGGTCAAAATCTCATTTTTTGTAAGTTTTAATACTTTCTCGTTGTAAGCAAAACGAGCTGATCTATTTGCTTTTATTATCTAAGATCAATTTCTTGCTGATATCTAAAAACTGTTCTGCAGCTCTAATTAAAGATTTTGCTGAACTTTCAGACCAATCATCATAATAATCAGCATTTTCTCTAAGGAGTTTTGCTTTCTGAAGGCTTTCAACGAGGCTTGCTTGCAGGAGTTTTTTGTCAACGTATAAAGCTCTAAGCGCAATTATCAGACAGTGGTGGCTTTTTTCCCCTGAAATTCTCAAGAAACAATAAAGCTCTTGCCGAATGAAACATCGCATAATACGACTGAATTGTAGACCATTTAAAGTTTTTGGAACCTGAACTTTCTTTTGCTGAAGCAAGATCTTGCCCGGCGGTTTTAATTTCTTTTTCTATTAATGCCTCGCCTCTTGAAAATTCTTGTATCTTTTTTCTTTTCAGGCAGTCCTGAAATTCCGCATTCATTCCTTCTTCTCCCAAATGGTTAACCCCCTGTTTATTTCTTCAAAAAAAACGGGTTCCTTTTTTCCCATGCTGGAATAACTGACCGGAGTACGCACTACAAGCTGCAGTTTTCTTTCTAATTTTAATTTACTTGTTGCTTCGTTTACTTCTTCCGGATTCTTCGTAAGAACAAACAAGTCAACATCGCTCTCAAAAGAATCTTCTCCCCGTGCGGAACTGCCAAAAAGCACTATCTTTTCAGAAATTGCACCAAGCTTGTTTGTTAAAGGTATCAGTGATTCAATATTCTTTAATATTTTGAATTGCTTAACAATCGGATTGGAATGATTTAAAGAATATAAGAATATCTTTCCTTTTTTTAGTCTATGAACCAAGCCTTCTTTTGCCAGTTCCCGTAGAGACTGATTAAGCCCGCCCTTGCTTATTTTAATATTGTCTTGAATTTCTGTAGCGAGGAACTGATGTCCCGGGTATTTTGCCAGAAATTCCAGT
The DNA here is from genome assembly GCA_026388075.1 of Elusimicrobiota bacterium. Classification (NCBI taxonomy): domain Bacteria; kingdom Pseudomonadati; phylum Elusimicrobiota; species Elusimicrobiota bacterium. Next base: position 444 of record JAPLKN010000052.1, on the reverse strand, counting down.
ATTTTCTGCGTGTTAGTGAAAGTAAATATCTTGTTCATTGTATTGACCTCATCGTTCATTATAATGAACGTATGTTCATTATAATGAACGAAAAGCTATTTGTCAAGTGGGAAATGCTGCGCTATTGATTGGCTCACAAGCAAAGTTAAATAAAATATCGTCTCTATTCTCTGGTTCTGTAAGCTAGTCCCGGTTGCCATGTATTTAGTTCTCCCCCCGTCTTGCCTTTTAACTCGTGAACCCGTGAACCAGTGGACTCGTGAACGCCTTTCTTTCCGTTCCCCGCTGGTTTTGAAGACTGGTTCCGGTTGTTTGCATTGGTTTCTCCCGACTTCGATAAGTTTTTCCTAAATCGGAGCCCCCATGCCTAGTTTTCGACTTTGAAAACTATGGGGGTCACTAACTATTAACCGTCTTTCCTGGCTTGACACGGATTCCTAAAAC
>JAPLKN010000051.1 GCA_026388075.1 Elusimicrobiota bacterium | reverse complement strand
GCAGTTCAAGAAAAATTTTCTTGGTCAAAGCGCGGACAAATTTACACGCGCAGCTTCCAGCCAGAAATGTTTCAGAACTTCAGACATAGATAAAGTCGGACATACAAACCGTCACCTGACTTTTTTTGAAATGCTTGGCAATTTTTCATTCGGAGACTATTTTAAAACTGATGCTATTGCCTGGGGCTGGGAATTTTTGACTAAGGAAATGTCTTTACCGAAAGAAAAACTCTACGCAACAATTTTCAAGGATGACAGCGAGGCGTATGACTTATGGAAGAAAATAGTTCCGGAATCAAAGATAATCAGAATGGGAGAGGAAACAAATTTCTGGAATATGGGGCCGACGGGCCCTTGCGGGCCGTGTTCTGAAATATTATACGATTTGGGGCCGGAATATTCCTGTAAAAAGCCTGATTGCGGGCCTCACTGCGATTGCGATCGCTATTTGGAAGTGTGGAACCTTGTTTTTACTCAGTTTGACAGGCAGGAAGACGGATCCTTGAAAAATCTTCCAAGAAAAAATATTGATACCGGAATGGGGCTTGAACGTTTAGCGGCCGTAGCCAATGGCAAAACAAATGTTTTTGAAACCGACCTTTTTGCGCCGATAATTGAAGAACTATCCGATATACTTGAAGTAAAAATATCTGAAAATCCATTTCAGTTGAGAATGATGGCTGACCATGTGCGTTCGGTATGCTTTTTAATTGCTGACGGAATACTTCCTTCAAATGAGGGAAGGGGCTATGTTCTGCGAAGAATTTTAAGACGTGCGTTAAGACAGGGGAAAATGTTTGGCGCAGAGAAACCTTTCTTATACAGATTATCTGCTGAAGTTGCCGAGATAATGAAGTCTGCTTATCCCGAATTGTCCCAAAGGCGGGAAAATATTGCTTCAATTACGAAAATGGAAGAAGAAAAATTCCTTGAAACATTGGAATCAGGCACAAAAATATTGGAAGAAATAATGGCTAAATATAAAAGCAGTGATGTTGTTAAGAACAAAGGAAATCTAAAATCAAAATTTGTAATCCCCGGCGATGAAGTATTCAAATTATATGACACATACGGATTTCCTCTGGATCTGACGAAAGAAATTGCCAAAGAAAACGGCCTGGATATAGATGAAGAAGGTTTTAAATCTGCCCAAAGGGATGCCCAAAAAAGGTCCCGCGCCGCTTGGAGCGGTTCAGGAGAAAAAGATTTATCTTTTTATTCCGAACTGCATAAGGATTTGGGCAACACTGTTTTTGTCGGATATGATAAAACAAACGCAGTTTCAAAAGTTTTGGCTTTGACTAAAAATCATAAAAAAGTTAATGCTTTAAATGAAGGTGAAGAAGGGGAAATAATCCTTTCTGAAACTCCGTTTTATGCGGAATCCGGCGGACAGGAAGGGGACACAGGGGAAATCAAGTCCCAAAAAGGAGCTGTTTTAGAAGTCAAGAATGCCATAAAACCGGTAAACAATTTCGTAATCCATAAAGTAGAAGTCAAAAAGGGCACAATTGCTGAAGACGAAGAGGTTACGGGAACAGTTGACATTAAGCGACGGGAAAATATAATGAGGCATCATACCGCAACCCATCTTCTTCATAAAGCTTTGCGCGAAGTGCTTGGAAAACATGTAACGCAGGCGGGATCTTTAGTTGCTCAGGATTTTTTGCGGTTTGACTTTACTCATCTTGCTGCGTTAAAATCTGAAGAAATAACCGCTGTTGAAGAAATAGTAAATAATGCTATACGGGACAACATGCCGGTTTGTGTTTCTCAAATGAGCCTCGGAGATGCGCGAAAAGTCGGGGCTATGGCGCTGTTTGGCGAAAAATATACTGAAACAGTCAGAGCGGTGGCTATCAACGATGAAAAAGATAATCATTACTCACTAGAACTTTGTGGCGGAACTCACGTTCGGCGAACCGGCGATATAGGAATGTTTAAGTTAATATCCGAAACGTCTATCGCTGCCGGAACTAGGAGAATTGAAGCTGTTGCAGGCGAGGCAGCAGAAAAATATTTTAGGCATATTGACAATTTGCTTGATGATATATCCTCAAAACTCAAAGCTACCAAAACTGAAATTTCTGCAAAATTAGATAAGCTGATGAGCCGGGAGAAAGAATTTGAAAAAGAGATTTCAAAACTTAAATCGCAGCTGGCATCCGGGGGAACGCAGGATTTGCTAAAAAGCGTTAAAGATGTTAAGGGCGTGAAACTTCTTACGGCAAAACTTGCTGATACCGACATAAATTCTTTAAGAGATTTAAGCGACAATTTACGGATTAAAATGGGTTCGGGGATAATTATACTTGCAAATATTGAGAAAGAAAAACTTTCATTCGTGGTAAGCGTTACGAAAGACTTGGTTGAACAGAAATATAGTGCCGGAAAAATTGCTAAGAATCTTGCAAGTTTAGTTGGAGGATCAGGCGGCGGAAAAAATGATTTTGCTCAGGGAGGGGGCAAGGATATTTCCAAAATTGATTCAGCATTTAATAAGATTTCTGAACACTTATTATAATATTTTTGACTGAAAGTGGCTATTTTCTTAAAAGATTCATTTAAAATTAATAAAAATGTCATTCTGAACTTGTTTCAGAATCTAATAATCAGTAAAGCATAAGATCCCGAAACAAGTTCGGGATGACAACAAATACCTTGAATAAACTTCGGGTATCACGAGGAAAAAAATGAATAAACACATCGCAATTTCAGTTTTAGGCAAAGATAGGCCGGGAATCGTTTCGGCAATTTCAAAGGTTTTATTTGAAACCGGCTGTAATATTGAAGATTCTTCAATGACAATAATTGAAAGCGAGTTTGCGATGATTCTTGTCATTGCTCTCGGAAAAAGAACTTCTTTAGCGGAATTAAAGAACAAACTTTTTTCGGTATGTAAGTCAATGTCTTTAACAGTTTCAGTCAGAGAACTTTCATCAAAAGAAGCTTTAAAGGAAAAACAATCAAAAAACATGCATATTATTTCTGTTTACGGATCAGATAAAACCGTTTTCCCATCAAATAAAAAGGCAGGCGAAATAAATTCTATGCTTCAAGATATCGCAGAGTCTTTGGATGTTAAGATAGTTGTAAAACCTGTTGAAATCGCTAAGCTTTAAATCATTGGCAACCAAATGTCTGTCATTAAGGTACTTACTATTCCTGATCCAATCCTTAACAAAAAATCTAAAAAAATAGAAAATATTGATGAAGTTGTTAGAAAAATCGCGTCAGACATGCTTCAAACAATGCATTTTCATAAAAATTGCATCGGTCTTGCCGCGCCGCAAATCGGGCAGAATTTACGGATGGTTGTAATAAATTTGGCTCTTTATCCGAAACCTCATCCTAATCACGGTGAACTTGTATTGATAAATCCGTTGCTAAAAGTTTCAGAACAAAAAAAAATCGGCAGAGAGGGATGTTTAAGCGTTCCTGATTTGACTGCGAACGTTTTGCGCTCTATCAGAGTAGAGATTGAAGCTTTAAATTTAGATGGAAATTTTATAAAATTTGAAACGGAAGGATTTGAAGCGGTTGTAATACAGCACGAAGCTGACCATTTAGACGGCATATTGTTTCTGGATAGAGTAGCATCACTAAAAACTGACGTTTTTAGAAGAAAACAATATTAAAACGTTCTTTAGTTCTTTTGCTCTATGGCTCTTTAGCTCTCAGATATTTTTAACAAAATAACTATAGAACAAAAGAACATGAGAGCGCCGTTTTACTGCACTGCGCCCGTAGCTCAATGGATAGAGTACTGGCCTCCGAAGCCAGCCGTTCGGGTTCAAGTCCCGACGGGCGCGGATTCTTCAAGATATTTTCTGAGCTTAAGAATAATTTTAAAACAATTTGACAAACGGAGGTAAAAAAGTATGTCACAATTTAAGAAAATTACACAAGACATTTTAAGGAAATTGAGTAACAATGTACCGCAAGCATCTTTCAGTGTAATATTTTGGGATGGGACAAAAGAAAATTATGGAGCAGGTACTCCTCAATTTATCCTTAACTTTAAGACAGAGAATGCTGCGAAAAGGATGATTAGTTCAGGTTCATTAGGATTTGGGGAAGAATACATAGATGGGAACATTTTGGTTGAAGGGGATATCGATAAACTTCTTCAATTAGGGAGTGACCCTAGCCTTCAAAACCTCAAGTTATCTTTAGGAACAAAAATCAACATTCTTTTCCATCACTTTAAAACTTTGAACACCTTGATAAATTCAAAGAAAAATATATCCCATAGTTATGATTTAGGGAATGATTATTTCAAGCTTTTTCTTGATAAGAGTATGACATATTCTTGCGCGTATTTTAGGAAAGAGAACGACACTCTCGAACAGGCACAACTTCAAAAATATGAGCATATCTGCCGAAAACTTCTCCTGAAAAAGGAGGATACTCTCATCGATATCGGATCAGGATGGGGAGGAATGCTGGTCTATGCAGCGAAGAATTATGGCATTAAAGGTGTTGGCTGTACAATTTCAAAAGAGCAATACGAATACTCCAAAGAACTGACTAAAAAAGAGGGACTTGAAAACCGGGTTACATTTCTTTTTGAGGATTATCGCAACATGAAAGGTAATTTCTCCAAATTGGTTTCCATAGGCATGGCTGAACATGTGGGAAAAAAATACTTTCCAATGTTCATTAAAACAATAAAATCCTTAACAAGACTTGAAGGGATAGGATTACTTCATACGATGGGACATGAGTTTGATATGCCCGAAGAAGTTTTTACAAGCAAATATCTTTTTCCCGGATACTATGTTCCGTCTCTTGCTGAAATTGTTAATCTGTTGGGAAAAAACGGACTTACAATTACAGATGTCGAGAACCTTAGACTTCATTATGCAAAGACCCTTGATGAATGGACAAATCAAATAAAAGAACATTCGGAAAAAATCAAAACCATAATTGGTGAAAGACTTCTGCGGTTGTGGTATCTTGGCTTTAAGGCTGCCTCAGTCAACTTTAGATATGGAACTTCCCGTTTATATCAAATTACTTTTACAAATGGGCTGAATAATTCTCTGCCTCTTACAAGGGAATACCTTTATACTTAAGATGAAAGATATCGAAAAGAAGAAGAATTTACTAATTGCAGTGGTAGGCGGTAGTGAATGTTCGGGCGAGATAGGCAAAATTGCCTACCAAAATAGGGCAAGAGATTGCCAAAGCCGGCCATATGCTTATTTGCGGCGGGCTTGGCGGGGTGGTGGAGCATGCCTGTAGAGGAGCAAAAAAGGCAGGTCGGTAACTATCGGTATCTTGCCCGGGAAAGATAGATTTGATGGCAATGATTACATCTATAATTTATATTATCTAAAACTTTTTTTAAAAAGGGAATCAAATAAATATGTCGAAACTGAAAGAAACTTTAAGCACTCTTTTTAAAGATTTAAATATTAATACTCCTGATATATCTTTCAAAGTAATATTTTGGGACGGAACTACGGACAATTATGGATCAATGAGTCCACAATTTACCCTTCATTTAAAAACTGAAAATGCCGCAGCAAGAATCCTTCGTTCCGGATCTTTAGGATTCGCTGAAGAATACGTGAACGGGAATATTTTGGTTGAAGGGGATATTACACTGCTCATAAGGTTATGTAACGATCCTCATCTTAAGCTTTCTCTTAGAACAAAACTTTTGATTTTTTTTTACTATCTTAAAACATTAAATACATTGGATAATTCTAAAAAAAATATATCTCATCATTATGACCTTGGCAACGATTTTTTTAAACTTTGGCTTGATAAAACCATGGCCTATACGTGTGCGTATTACAAGAAAGATAGTGATACTTTAGAACAGGCTCAACTTCAAAAATACGAACATATTTGTAGAAAACTCCAGCTTAAAAAAGGAGATACTTTAATTGATCTTGGATGCGGGTGGGGGGAGTTTTTAATCTATGCGGCAAGAGAGTTCGGGATAAATGGTATGGGGATAAGTATAAACGAGCAACAAGCAGAATATGCCCGTGGCCGATCAAGGCAGGAGGGTGTTGAAGATAAGGCACATTTTGTTTTAGAAGATTATAGAAATGTTACAGGACAGTATGATAAAGTGTCCACTATTGGGATGACAGAACACATTGGTAAGAATTACTTGCCTTTATTCATTAAAAAAATAAAATCCTTGCTAAAGCCAGAGGGTTTTGGATTGCTACATACAATAGGAAATATTGTTGCCAAACCTCCTGACCCCTGGCTAGTAAAATATATTTTTCCGGGAGTTTACATCCCCGCACTTAATGAAGTCGCGTATTTGATGGGTAAAGAAGGTTTAGTGATTACTGATGTTGAAAATCTGCGCTTTCATTATCCTATAACTCTCGATGAATGGAGCAGGCGATTTGAACAAAATATTGAAAAAATAAAAAATATGTTTGACGAAAGATTTATTCGAATGTGGTATTTATATCTGAAAGGTACCTCAGGCAGTCTCAGGTATGGCAATTATCAGCTATATCAAATGACCTTTACAAAAGGATCCAATAATTCTATACCACTGACAAGAGAGCATCTTTATTGTTAACAATGAAAATGGTTCAAAATAAAAAGAATTTAATAATCGGGGTACTGGGTGGAAATGAATGTTCGGGCGAGATAGGCAAAATTGCCTACCAAATAGGGCAAGAGATTGCCAAAGCTGGTCATATACTTATTTGCGGAGGTCTTGGCGGTGTGATGGAGCATGCCTGTAAAGGAGCAAAAGAAGCCGGGGGCTTAACTATCGGCATTTTACCGGGCAAAGAAAAATTTGAGGCAAACGATTATATTGATATACCGATTGTAACGGCGATGTCTCATGCAAGAAACGCAATAATTGTTAGGACTGCGGATATTTTAGTTGCTATCGGCGGAAAATACGGAACTCTTTCGGAAATTGCCCTGGCAAAAGCGATAGATAAACCGGTTTATGGTCTAAAAACTTGGGAAATAGACGGAGTAATAAAAATAAATAAGTTTTCGGAAATTCCGCTTCCAAAGTAAAAAGGAATTTAATCATAATAAAATGAAATCAGTTATACAAAGAGTCAAAAGCGCTTCAGTTTCAGTAAATGGCGGGCCCAAGAAAGAAATAAAAGAAGGGCTGGTCGTGCTTTTGGGTATAGGAAATGCGGATGATTTGAAAGATATTGAATGGATAGCAGAAAAGATACAGAATTTGCGGATATTTTCTAATGAGGACGGCAAATTTGATAAGTCAATCACGGACATAAAAGGGGATATTCTTGTTATTTCACAGTTCACGCTTTATGGGGATTGCAGAAAAGGGAGAAGGCCGGATTTTACTGAAGCTGCAAAAAGTGAAAAAGCCATTCCTCTTTATGAAAAGTTTGTTCAAATCCTAAAAAAGTCAGGCCTGAAAGTTGAAACGGGGGAATTCGGAGCCCATATGCTAGTGGAAATAAATAACGATGGACCGGTAACCATAACTATTGACAGCAAACAATAATCCAGCCTTATAAACTCATCTAATAATCATGGAAAATAATAAAATAGTTAAAGCACTTTATGATCTACTGAATCCGTGCCGATTATGCCCGCAAAACTGCGGTGTTAACCGGCTTAAAGGCGAAAAGGGAAAATGCAGGACTGGCAATGAGTTCTATATCTCTAGCTTTAATGTTCACCATGGTGAAGAACCTCCAATTTCAGGCTATAGCGGATCTGGTACGATATTTTTTGCTAACTGCAATCTGTCTTGCGTTTTTTGCCAAAACTATCCTATTAGCCAATTCGGGCACGGCAAGAAATCAAATATTCCAGAACTTGTGAAAATTATGCTGGAATTGCAGAATCAAGGAGTGCACAATATTAATTTTGTTACGCCTACTCATGTTGTGCCTTGGATATGCGAAGCCTTGCTTGAGGCAAAGTCAAAAGGGTTGAAAATACCCGTTGTATATAACTGCGGTGGCTATGAAAGCATTGAAACCTTAAAATTATTAGATGGAGTTATTGATATCTATATGCCGGATGCTAAATATTCAATTGACGAAAAAGCTTTTAAATACTCAAATGCAAAAAATTATTGGGGAATCAATAAAATTGCGATTGAAGAAATGTTCAGGCAGGTAGGAAATCTGGTTATAGATAAACTTGGCATAGCCAAAAAAGGACTGCTTATTAGACATTTGGTTTTGCCAAATGATATTACGGGAAGCAAAAAAGTTTTGAATTTTATTTCAAAGAATATTTCTCCAAAAACCTATCTTAGTCTTATGTCTCAATATCATCCTGCGCATAACGCAATAAAATTCCCCGAGCTAAATCGCAGTGTCAGCAAAGAAGAATACAAGCCAATCGTAGAATATGCACACAAATTAGGCCTTGATAACGGCTGGATACAGGAACTGTAAAAACCAGATACCAGGAACCAGCGACCAGTAAAAGAAAAGATTTAAAATTATAAATTTTAATTGTTTCAAATTATGATTTTAGAAGGAATTTTTGTAAAAAATATGCTAAAATATTATTCATTATGAAAAAAATTTTAATATCACTTGGATTAACGATCTTTCTGGGCCCCGGAGTGGGTCATTTGTACCTTAAAAAATTCAAAAAAGGCATAATTTTTATTGGGGTGGTGCTTATAACAGCCATGCATCTTGCCTGGAAAGCAGGCAAATCTATTGCGATTACTCCCGATATCACCAAAGAGAAAGTTCTGTTTCTTTTTCAGGAGTTCACCAGGAATAATTCAAAAGTAATTCTTTATTACGACATAATCTTTGCCGCAGTCTGGGCATATGCAATTATTGACGCATTTAATATTGCCAAAAAAAGCCTTCCGTCTTCCCAAAAAAATCCAGAAGATGAAAACGAAAATAGTTAAAACTGTCAGTGTTTCTCAAATGCAGGAAATTGACATAAGAACATCAGAGGAATTTGGGATTCCGTCGATAATTTTGATGGAAAACGCCGGCAGATCAGTTGCAGAGATCGTAAGAAAGAGTAATCCGAAAAAAATAGCAGTATTATGCGGTTCAGGAAATAACGGGGGAGACGGGCTTGTAGCAGCCAGGTATCTTGATCATTGGGATTTTCAAGTTGAAATTATATTAATTAAATCTCCTGATTATTTTAGTGGCGACACCTTAACGAATTTTAAAATCATTAAAAGTCTAAAAATTCCGGTATCTTCATTTGCCACAAAATCATCATTAAAAGATTTTGAACTGATAATTGATGCTCTGCTTGGTACCGGGACCAAGGGGGAAGTAACGGGTATTTATCGTGAAGCAATTGACGAGATAAATAATTCGCAAAAAAAAGTTTATTCAATAGATGTTCCATCCGGCATAGATGCCGATAAAGGAGAAATACTAGGTACGGCAGTTAAAGCTGACGTAACTATTACAATGGCTATAGCTAAAAAGGGGTTAGTTGAGCCGAATGCTTCGGAATATGTCGGAAAACTTATTGTGGCAGATATCGGTATTCCCAAGATACTTGTAAATCAATATCAATAAAATGAAATTCAAAATTATTTTTATTATTGTTTTAATGTTTTTAGCAATGAACTCATTTGCGGGAAAAAATAACATTTCTTCTTTAAAAGGAGTTAGCAAGGTGAAATTAAATAATGGATTAACCGTATTATTGAAGGAAAACCATTCGCAGCCTCTGGTTTCAGTTCAAGTATGGATTAAAGTCGGTTCTGTATGTGAAAAAGAAAATCAGAAAGGATTAACGCATTTTCTGGAACATCTTTTGTTTAAGGGAACAAAGAATTATCCCGGCGATGAAATATCCAGAAAAGTTGAAGCTCAGGGCGGTATAATAAATGCCGGCACATCCAAGGAATTTACTCATTATCATATTGATATACAAAGTGATGCCGCTGAAGAAGCGGTGAAAATCCTTGCGGATGCTATGGCTAATGCTGTTTTACCTGAAAAAGAGATAGAAAAAGAAAGACCGGTGGTAATTGAAGAAATTGTGCGTCATAACGACAATCCCGGTGCTGTTTTATATGACAATTTTTCTCAAGTTTTATTTTTAAAAACACCTTACAATTACAATGTTTTGGGTTCATCAACTGTAATAAAAAATGCCACAAGAGAAGAAATTGAAAATTATTACCGTTCTTGGTATATCCCTGAGAATATGTTTTTAACTATTGCAGGAGATATTGATTCCAAAAGCATTCTTTTGACAATAATGGAAACATTCGGCCGTCAAAAAAGTTCAAAAATTCCGAATTTTCCGGATTTGGCTGAAGAAAAACATGGCCCTAACGATATTATTACTAAACGAGATGTTGAACACGGGTATCTTCTTGCCGGGTTCATCGGCCCGGACCTGAAATCCAGCGAACAGTTTTCAGCTGATATAACATCAATAATATTGGGAGGAGGAAGATCGTCAAGACTGTACAGAAAACTTCGCGAGAAGAAAAAACTTGTATATGCAATTTCCTCGTCCTTTTATTCGCAAAGAGGAAGCGGAGCAATAGTATTTCAGTCGGTATTTGATCCGAAAAATGAAAATATTGTACTTTCGGAATTAAACAGAGAAATTCAGGAACTTGAGAAAAATGGTCCCTCAGATGAAGAACTTAACCGCGCAAAAGAAATGATAAAAGCGGACTGGTATTTTGACCAGGAAAGCTTTCATGACCAAGCTGCAACGGTAGGATACTGGAACATGCAGGGCCTTCCCCAAATGCCGGATAAATATATAAGAAACATTGAAAAAATAACAAAAAAAGATGTCCAGGTTTTTCTTAAAAATTATTTCAGGTCCCAGCAATTATCTTATGCTTTGATAATTCCGGAAAAGAAATGAAAAAAATATTTTTTGCTTTAATTCTATTATTGTTGACAACACCGATATTTTCAGGAGGAAACGTGAATATTTTTACTTTATCTAATGGGCTGAAAGCAATTCATAAAGAGATTGCCGAAAACCCCCTGGCTACAATCCAGCTTTTCTTAAAAAATGGTTCAATTTTAGAAAAAGAAAACCAAGCCGGAATCCTTAATTTCACACAGATGCTTATGATGCAGGGCACAAAAGACCTTAATTCGGAACAATTAGCGTCAGAAATAGAAGATATCGGCGGAAGTATCTCGTCAGATGTCGCTGAAGATTATGCGAGTATAGGAATTTCAGTAATGGATTCTAAATTTGAAAAAGCATCAAAAATCTTATCAAATATTGTTACAGAACCGGTGTTTCCTCAAGGTGAAATTGAGAAAGAGCGAATTAATGTCCTTGCAGCGATCCAGTCACGCAAAGACAACATTTCTTCTACTGCGGAAGATATTTTTGCTAAAACTTTTTACGGGAATCATCCCTATTCATGGCCTGATATAGGCAAAGAAGACAGCGTTTCCAAATTTAAAAGAGAGGATTTAGTTAATTGGCATAAACTTAATTACTTTTCGGAAAATATGGTTTTAGTTATTGTGGGAAATCTTTCTTTGGATACTGCAAAAAAAACTGCTGAAAAATATTTTTCAAAAATAAATAAGGGCACGGCAATTAAAGAAATACGTAAACCCGAAGTGCCAAAAGCCCAAAAAGTAGTTTCAGAAAACAAAAAATTTAAGCAGGCTTATCTTATAGTTGGTTTTCCTGCCCCGTCATTTAATGAAAACGGCTACATTGAGTTGAAAATGATTAATACAATCCTTGGATCGCGAATGACCGCGAGGTTATTTACGGAATTGAGGGAAAAACTCAGCCTTGCTTATGAAGTTAATTCGGCTTTTCCAACCCGCAAAGAACTCAGCCGGTTTATTATTTATATCGGCCTTGAAAAGAAAAATATTGAACTTGCTGAAAAAAGAATATTTGAAATACTTCAGGATCTTGAAAACAATCCTGTTAATGATAAAGAACTCAATGAGGCCAAAAATTATATTCGGGGCGCATATCTGCTTGATCACCAGACAATAAGCAGGAAAGCCTGGTATATCGGCTGGTGGGAAATGCTGGGAAAAGGTTATGATTATGATCAGAAATATATTGAGGATCTTATGGCAGTTACCCCGGAACAAATTCAAAAAGCAGCTAAAAAATATTTTACTGGTCAATCCGTAACAGTTGAGGTTGTGCCTGAATAATTAAATACGGTAGAAAGTAGTCAGTAGGTAGGGATTAGGGAAATGCATCGAAAATATTTTGTCCCCTTGCTTTCTTTGAGTTATTTTCTTATCGTTTCTGCCTGCCACAAAAACCAACCACAACAAATAAATGAAGTATCAGCAAACATTCCGGTTTCAGGAGACATATATGTTGCAGCGTCTATCGGAGATGCAACTTATCTTAATCCTATTCTTGCTTCAGACAGCGCTTCAGGCGAAATTAACGGCCTTGTTTATAATGGACTTGTTAAATACGATAAAAACATAAAGCTTATAGGCGATTTAGCTGAAAAATGGACTATATCTAAAGACGGGCTTAAATTAACTTTTTATCTGCGGAAAAATATTAAATGGCATGACGGAAAACCTTTTAGCGCTGAAGACGTTAAATTTACATATGGAAAACTGATTGATCCAAGGGTGAAAACTCCTTATGCGGCAGATTATCTTCTTGTAAAAAAATTTGAAATCCTGAATCCCTACACAATCCGAATAACTTATAAAGAACCGCTTGCAACTTCGCTTGAATCCTGGGCAATGGGAATAATTCCGAAACATATTTTTGAAAATGGAGATTTTAATTCTAATCTTTCGAATAGAAAACCTGTTGGCACGGGCCCGTATATATTCAAAGAATGGATAACAGACGAAAAAATTGTGCTTGAAGCAAATCCTAACTATTTTGAAGGCAGGCCTTATATAAGCCGATATATCTATAGAATTGTCCCGGATCAATCTGTCCAGTTTTTAGAACTCAGAAATCAAAGCATTGATGAAATGGGTTTAACGCCCGACCAATGGAAAGCGTATCCTGAATTTTTTAAACACTATAACAAATTCCGTTATCCTTCTTTTTCTTTTGTTTATCTGGGATTAAATTTGCGTCTGCCGTTATTTAAGGATAAATTATTCAGGGAGGCAATTGCTTACGGGATAGATAAAAACGAAATTATAAATGGCGTGCTTCTAAGTATGGGTAAATCTGCTACAGGGCCGTTTCCACCTCAATCCTGGGCTTATAATTCAAATGTAAAGGATTACGAATATAACCCTAAAAAGGCTTTGAAAATATTAAATAAACTTGGCTGGAGAGATTCAAACGGCGACGGCTACCTTGAAAAGAATGGGGAAACTCTCGGATTTACCATAATTACAAACCAGGGAAATAAAATGAGGAGCCTTACTGCTGAAATAATACAATCACAACTGAAAAAGATTGGCATTAAAGTAAATGTAAGGATTATTGAATGGAGCGCTCTTGTCCATCAGTTCATAGATAAAAAGAAATTTGAAGCACTTATTATGGGATGGTCTCTTTCACGCGATCCCGATGAATTCCCGTTATGGCATTCAAGCCAGATTAAAGAAGGGCAATATAATTTTATTTCTTATTCCAATCCTGAGGTAGACCGGCTGCTTTTGCAGGGCAGAAGAACTCTTGATAGGAAAAAGCGGACAGAAATTTATAATAAGCTTCATTCAGTTATGGCAAAAGATTTGCCTGTAATATTTCTTTATTATCCGGAAGCTTTACCTGTAATTCACAAGCGGTTTAAAGGGGTGGAAGTTGCTCCTCTTGGAATCGGCTGGAATTTTATTAAATGGTGGGTGCCTAAGTCTCAACAGCGTTACAAACAAGATAGTTAAAAGTTATAAAGTTGAAAATCTATAAAAGTCTTGTTATTACCGAATGTTTCTATCGGGAATCTATTAATTAAAAAATGATTTCTTATATTTTAAAACGTTTACTTTACTTAATTCCAATACTTATCGGTATAACGCTGATAACATTTGGGGTAATGCACTTGGCGCCGGGAAAGCCTTCGGATATGCTGACCGATATGAATATCAAAGTTACTGCGGATTCGCGCGCCCGTCTGATGGAACTCTACGGACTTAACAAACCTTTTCATATTCAGTATTGGAACTGGCTTAAAAGGTTTGCCCG
>JAPLKN010000050.1 GCA_026388075.1 Elusimicrobiota bacterium | reverse complement strand
TCAATATAGAAATCATCGCGGTCTTTCTGAAAGGCATAAAATTAGTTACTTAAAATGGTTTTGCTACTTCAAAACTGTCAAAAATAGCAACACTTTTTAACCTTTATGCCCATCCTGAATTTATTTCAGGATCTCGGCTTTGAGATGCTGAACCAAGTTCAGCATGACAAAATTGAAACAGCTCCTGATCCGCCGCGGCGGACAGGGTGCCAGCTTGAAAAATGTCTTAAATAAATCGGTTCGGCGCTGTTAAAGATGTGAAGTTATTTATAACTTCACAACAGGGGGGATGAAAATTTATAACAGCGCCGAATTTTTTGCACCCCCGACATCCAACCCAACCGCCAAACCGGGTTTGGCGGTTGGGTTATATTTGCTCTTGACAAATAATAGTTTATAATGTATAGTATTTCCGTAAATATACAAATATGTGTATTTAGGGAAATACAATGAATTTTAACGATTTTAAAAACAAAATCAGAAGTTTTCCATTAATTAATGTTCAAACTCTCAAGCTAGAGGGTGTTTATAATCATTCTTTGCAAGTACAAATGCTTCGTTGGCAAAAAAGCAGAAAACTCATCAAACTGCGCAATAATCTTTATATACTGAATTCAGAAGACCGAAAAATCAATCCTTCTCGCCTATATATTTCAAGCCAAATTTATAGCCCGTCATATGTAAGCCTGGAATACGCCTTATCATTATACGGCTTGATCCCGGAAAAAGTTGCTGATATTACTTGTATTACAACAAAGAAGACAAAAAAAATGACGAATGACTTTGGCACTTTTGTTTACCAGCATGTTAAAGTGCCGTTTTTTACGGGATTTATGGAAAACAAGGATGAGGAAAATCTGCCGTATTTCATTGCTTCACCCGAAAAAGCCTTTGTAGATTTTGTTTATTTAAATTTGAATAAATTTCAAAAAAACTATAGAGAAATGCTTGTTGAATCATTCAGGTTTCAAAATATTGACTCGCTAAATAAATCAAGGCTAAAGCAATATGCGGAACTTTCGGAGAACAAAAAACTATTAAAAATCGTTCAAGAGTTGAAATCTTTGTAAAGACCTCCTACAAAGATCAGGATGTCTTGATTATCAGCCCAAGGCTGATCCCTGCCCGCCGGCAGGCGCGGCGACTGGGGCGGACATAGATTAGACGGTGATTACACAGATGAAACAAATTGATGAACTGACCGGGAAAATAATAGGTTGCTGTTTTAAGGTTCATAAGGAATTGGGCCCCGGATTTAACGAGAAAATATATCAGGTATAATGAACATTATACCAGGGGAAATAAATGTATGAAATTTTAAAGCAGTATATTGAGAAAAATTTATCGGTTGAAGAAAAAATCAATAAAACCAGAGAGTATCTCCAAATCCTTGCGCTCAAAATTATGTTTGACAGAGAAATTTTTAATAATGTTGCTTTTGTAGGCGGTACTGCTTTGCGGATTTTATATGATCTTAAACGATACAGCGAGGATCTGGATTTCAGCCTAATTGAAAAAAAAGGGTATTCTTTCAAAAAACTGATTGATAACCTTTTGTTTGAATTTAATCATTATGGATTTAAAACGGAAGTAACGCGCAAGGAAACCATGGTTGTACATTCCAGTATGGTAAAATTTCCGGGATTATTAAAAGAGCTCGGTTTAAGCAATCTTAAAGGGCATAAACTCTCAATTAAATTGGAAATTGATACCAATCCGCCTGAAGGCTGGAACACTGCCGTTAGCCCGGTAAGCGAGTCATTTATATTTGCGGTCAAACATTTTGATTTACCGTCCCTTTTTGCAACAAAACTGCACGCTTGTTTTTTCCGCAAATATACTAAAGGAAGAGATTTTTATGATTTGGTGTGGTATCTCGGGAAAAAGATACTTCCCAATTTTAAATTGTTGAATAATGCTATTATGCAGACAGAAAAGAAATCAATGAATATTTCAGCGGATAATTTGAAGGAATTTATGGCTGAAAAAATCGAAAAAACCGATTTTAATGCCGTAAGAAAAGATGTAGAAAGATTTCTTGAAGACAAAAATGAACTTAAAATGCTTAATAAAGACATTATTCTGCAGATGATATAAGACTGGAAAAAACTATGTTTAAGAGGTGCGTTGTAATCCCGTCCGCCCCCCGCATGGTTTATTCTAAACCAAAACAGCGGGGCGGGCACGGCGGATCAGGATCAAGTCTATGCCCAAGGTGTCATTCCGGACTTGTTTCGGAATCTCGTTTGTGTCTATGTTGTCATCCCGAATTTATTTCGGGATCTCGTCTTTTGAGATGCTGAGCCAGTTAAGAGACCCTGAAACAAGTTCAGGGTGACCCGCAAGACGGGTCAGTTCAGGATGGGCATGACAGTGCTTATAAATACAAATAGTTGTTGAATTTGCCATCCTAATTATATATAATCCCTTTACCCCGTTAGAAAATATTATACAATTTCACCAACGTTCTATTTTACTTATAATTATTCTATGTAACAGTCCAACGGTTTAATCTTTGCTAGTGAAGCGGCCATTATTTCTAACGGGGCAAGCTTATGAAAAAGATTGGAGTTATTACTTCCGGGGGCGATGCGCCCGGAATGAACGCTGCTGTTAGAGCGGTTGTCCGCGAGGCTATTTATAAGGGGCTGGAAGTTATCGGCATAAACAGGGGCTTTATAGGGCTTTTGGAAGACCAATTTACCCGCCTTGACGCAAGGTCTGTAAGCGGTATTATAAATAAAGGCGGGACAATATTAAGGACCGGCCGTTGCCCCGAAATAAAGACCGCTACCGGGATGAACCGCGCAATTAATGTGTTAAAACACCTGGGAATAGAAGGATTAATAATTATCGGCGGGGACGGCTCGCTGAATGCGGGGTATTCAATCAGCAAAAAGGGAATACCTGTTATTTGCATTCCTGCCACAATTGATAACGATCGGCGTTTCGGCAGGTGCAGAATATATTTTAGTTCCGGAAATTAAAATTAATTATCCTCATCTGCTTTCTGATTTAAGAAAGGACCGTTCCCGCGGAAAGACTTCAGTAATAATAGTTTTTGCCGAAGGGGTGGGAAATCCTTATGACCTTGCCGATAGAATTAATAAAGAAATCGGCGCTGAAGTTAGGGTAAGCACTTTAGGCTATATTCAACGGGGAGGAGTTCCTACTTCAAGATCAAGAATGCTTGCCTGCCAGTTCGGAGCTTATGCAGTTAGTTTACTCCTTAAGGGTAAAAAAAATCGTCTTGTAGTTTTTAGTAAGGGGGCAGTTAGCGATATTCCTGTTTCAACTGCTATAAAGAACAAAAAATTGTTTGATAAAGAACTGCATAATTTAGCAAAACAGCTTGCGACTTAACGTAATAAGAGGCGTTAAGAAAGTTATAAAGTTAAAAGTTAAAAAGTTTAAGACTCAAAACCTTCATAACGTTCATAACTTTCTTAACTTTTACACGTTGTTTACGATTTGTCGTTCAGTTTTTACTTTCTAAACTTTCATAACTTTAACATGCAGTTAATATTCAAAATAAGGTGATTTATGGAACTAACAGTTAAAGACTCTAATTGGGCAAAAGAAGTTATTCGGCAGTCAGATTTTTTTGACACCCTTACTGAACAAGAATTGGCTCAACTTGTCGAAGGATTTGAAAAAAGGCATTATACAAAAGGAACAATAATAATATTTCAAGGCGAAATTTCAAACAAGCTTTTTATAATACAATCAGGAAAAGTTTCGGTTAATGTTCGCCGAAGAAAACAAGTCACTAAAGTTGCCGAACTCGTGCCGACGGATTTATTCGGAGAAATTTCGCTGTTAACTCCCCGCTCGGCAACTGCAACCGTAAAAGTGGAAGAAGATTCTGATATAATTATTCTCGCCGGAGATGTTTTTCGCGGGATTGTTAAAAATAATCCGGCTTTAGATGAAAAAATACGAAAGAAAATAGATGAGCGTCTTAAAATGCATGACCAGCTGGAAAATCCCGAACAAGCCATATTTTCCGCGATACTGCCTAAGGAAACTCCGCGGCATAAGCTTGATGAAGAAGACGAGGACTAGCCCCGGATTAAAGAGAAATTGAAATATGGATAAAATTCTCAGCAAAATAAAACGCGGCGCAACCGACATAATATCGGAAAAAGAACTTATCAAAAAACTGTCCGAAAAAAAAACTTTAAGAATTAAATTGGGCGTAGACCCTACATCTCCGGACCTTCATTTAGGACATACCGTTCTGCTGAATAAACTGAAAACTTTTCAGGATTTAGGGCATCAAATTATTTTTATCATAGGGGATTTAACTGCGAGAATAGGAGATCCTTCCGGCCGTTCAGAAACTCGCCAGGTAATGAGCGAGGAAGACGTGATGAAAAACGCCAAAACATATCAGGATCAGCTTTTTAAAATTCTTGACAAGTCAAAAACTGAAGTTGTTTATAACAGCTCGTGGCTTTTCCCTTTGGGTTTAAACGGGTTGCTGGACCTTGCAGGAAAATACACGGTTGCGCGGATGCTTGAACGGGACGATTTTGAAAAAAGATATAAGAATGACAGTCCGATTTCTGTAGTTGAGTTTTTATACCCATTACTTCAGGCGTATGATTCGGTAGCGGTTAAGGCGGACGTTGAGCTTGGCGGTAACGACCAGAAATTTAATCTTTTGCTTGGCAGGGAAATTCAAAGAGATTTTGGTCAGGATCCGCAGGTAGTTTTGACTATGCCTCTTTTAGAAGGAACTGACGGCGTAAGGAAAATGTCAAAATCGTACGGAAATTATATAGCTTTAAATGACACTCCAAAGGATATGTTTGGAAAGATAATGTCCGTATCGGATGAACTGATGTATAAATATTTTGAGCTTTTAACGGACAGGGATTTGAAAGAAGTAAAGGCTATGCATCCCAGGGAAGCAAAGGTGAGCCTCGCGGAAGAAATAACCGCAAAATATCACGGAAAAGATGCGGCTAATAATGCCAAGTGCGAGTTTGATAATGTGTTTTGTAAAAAGCAAAACCCCGAAGATATGGAAGAATGTGTAGTAGAGGCTAAAGAGATAAAACTTGCCGATTTGCTTGTAAATTCAAGCCTTGCTCCCAGCAAAAAAGAGGCGCGTCGTTTAATTGAGCAGGGCGGGATAAAAATTGACGGTGAAAAAATCCTTGAAGACAAAATTATTGTTTTAAAAAAGGAATGTGTTATTCAAGCCGGTAAAAGAAAATTCAAAAAAATCAAAATAAAGTAACCCAACCTCCAAACCGGGTTTGGCGGTTGGGGCAAAAAAAGGTACTTTATGGGGCAACGGAAAATTCCTTTGGTTGAAGAGTGCATATATCACATTTGTACGAAGACCATTGCTGATTATGTTATTTTTAAAGCGAAAAAAGACTACAATAGAATTCTAGGCACTTTGTTTTATTATATGCATGAGAATATCCCCTGCAAATTTTCTGCTTTTTTAGAATTATTTGAAAATACAAAAGAAGAAAAATTAGCTGAGATATCAGATTCGAATAAATTAGTTGAAATCATTGCCTACTGTATCATGCCGACGCATCTTCATTTATTGCTTAAACAAGTGAAAAAAGGCGGTATTTCAAGATATATGGAATTTGTTCTAAAAAGTTATAGCAAATATTTTAATGCTAAACTAAAAAGAACTGGGCCATTATTTCAAGGAAGATTTAAAAACATACTTATTGAAACCAATGAACAATTATTGCATGTAACGAGATATATTCATCTCAATCCGGTCAGCGCTTATTTAGTCAACAAACCCGAAGAATGGAAATTTTCATCCTTCAATGAATATCTAGACTTTGATAACAAAAAACAAATATGCAACTTCACTGAACTTATTGATCTCAGCCCAAAGAATTATAGAGAATTTGTCTATGATAATATAGGTTATCAGCGAGAATTGCAAAAAATTAAGCATTTAACAATGGAATGAACCAACCGCCAAACCCGGTTTGGAGGTTGGGAAAAAGGAGGAGTAAAATGAAGAAAATGCATTTGGTTATAGGTTTAATGTGCCTAGCATTGCTTTCATCGTGCGCGAATGCGCCGAAGATTACAAGGACAGATGCTTCTCAGCAAGTTGACCTTAGCGGATTCTGGAATGACACAGATTCCCAGCTGGTTTCGCAGGAAATGATTCAGGATTCGCTTTCACGCCCGTGGGTAAGCGAGTTTGTTTCAGAAAAGGGTGTAAAACCCAGAGTAATTGTAGGGACAGTTTTAAACAAAAGCAGTGAGCACATAAACACCGAAACATTCGTAGCCGATTTGGAGCGCGAGCTTACAAATTCCGGTAAAGTGCGTTTTGTCGCTGCAAAACCGCAGAAAGAAGAAGTCCGCGAAGAAAGAATTGAACAGGCAAAGAACGCAAGTCTTAAAACCGCAAAAAGCGCAGGGAAAGAATACGGAGCTGATTTTATGCTTCAGGGAAAAATCAATACAATTATGGACCAGGCGGCAAATACTTCGTTAAAATATTATCAGATAGAGCTTGAACTGGTAGACATTGAAACGACGGAAAAAGTCTGGATAGGCCAGAAAAAAATAAAAAAGATTGTTGAACAGAAAAAAAGAAGAATCTAAGTCAGTGATGAGTAATGGGAGATGAGTTATTAGAAAAGAATTCAGAACTCAGAACTCAGAACTAACTAGACTTCAGCTATAGATTGTGAATTATAAATGCTTAAACGCATATTAAGATATGTCGGTGTTTTGATTATTTCCGGAAGTTTAATTTCTGCCTGCGCGACAAAGACAGCTTATTACCAGGATGTCGGTAAATTGGTTTCAAGCGGAAAATATTCCGATGCTGTCACATTAACGGAACAGTCAAAGGACAGCGCTTACGGAAATAAAAATGCGCTTCTTTACTGCCTTGACCTTGGCATGCTTCTTCATCTCAGCGGCAATTATAAGGAAAGCAATGCCGCCTTTGAAAATGCAAAACGTTTGTTTGACGAACTTTTTACCAAAAGCGTAACTACCGAAGCATCTACTTTTTTAATAAGCGATAACATGCGCCCTTACTACGGCGAAGATTTTGAGCGGGCCCATGTTAATATTTTCTGCGCGCTGAATTATCTGATGCTCGGGGAAAGAAACGAAGCGCTGGTTGAAGCCCGTCAAGCAGATGATTTTTTAAAGAAACTCCAGACAGATTACGGCTACAAAAACGTTTATAAAGAAGATGCTTTTGCCAGATATCTGATGGGGATGATTTATGAGGACCAGGGGCAAGTTAATGATGCCCTGATTTCCTACAAGATCGCTCTTAACGCTTATAAAGATTATCAAAAAGTTTACAAGTTAACCGCTCCGCAAGAGCTTGTCAACGACGCTTTGAGGGCAGCTTCTAAACTTCGTTTTGACAATGATGTTCAAAATATTAAAAATGACTGGCAGGTTCCATCATACGAGGAATTGCCGAAAAATTTCGGCGAGCTGGTTTTAATAGATTATAACGGTTTTTCGGCTGAAAAAATTGACAGTTTTTTTGAAATATCTTTCGGCAAAGCCTGGATTTATGTTAACGGAATGGACGCCCGCGGCAAAGAAAGAGAAGAAGTGGAGCAGGCCGGCGCGATTGCCCGTTCAATTATTATGGATGAGCAGATCCGTATGGCTTTTCCGAAATATGAAAAAATTCCTTCAAGGATTCAGGGTTTCAGAGTTTCCACACAGGATCTTTCGGGAAGAAGTTCTGAAGGGGAAGTTGTTCAGGATATCAGCGCAATAGCACAAAAAAATCTTGAAGACAGAATATCCCGCATAAAGATAAAAACAATAGCAAGGGCAGCTGTAAAATTTGCGCGTGCCCATAAGATCTCTGAAAAGGTTGCAAAGGATTCAAACGACAAGCTTTTAGGGTGGATTACCAAGAAGGTCTTGAATGTCGCTTCTGCGGCAACAGAACACGCGGACAAAAGGTCGTGGAGGTCTTTACCCGACAAGATTTTAATCGCTCGGCTTCCTCTTAACGAAGGAAAGTATTCTATAAACTTAAAATTTTACGACAAAAGCGGTTTGCCGATTGAACAGAAAACTTTAGAAAATATTGAGATAAAATCCCGTAAGAAAACATTCGTAATTGTTCGTTCTGCTGATTA
>JAPLKN010000049.1 GCA_026388075.1 Elusimicrobiota bacterium | reverse complement strand
GAATAAAAAAGGGAAAAATGAGATAATAGTTTTTGAAAATTCATTTCACGGCAGGACTATTGCCACACTTTCTTCAACAGGGCAAAAAAAGTTTCATGAAGGTTTTGAACCTATTTTGGGCGGTTTTAAATATGCCAAGTTTAACGATCTGAATTCAGTAAAAAAGCTGATAAGCAGAAAAACCGCCGGAATAATGATTGAGCTGGTGCAAGGAGAAGGCGGGGTAAATATTGCGGAAAAAGATTTTGTGAAAGGTTTGAAGAACCTTTGCAAAAAAAATAAACTTCTCCTTATTTTTGATGAAATTCAAACAGGGCTTGGAAGAACGGGGAAGTTGTTTGGATATGAACATTACGGAGTCACTCCGGATATTTTTACTTTAGCTAAAAGTTTGGGCGGAGGGCTTCCTTTAGGCGCAACTATTGTAAAGGAAAATATTGCTTCCGTGTTTAATTACGGCGACCACGGTTCTACTTTCGGAGGAAATCCGGTATCTTGCGTGGCTTCTTTAGAAGTCTTAAAAGGACTTAATCCGTCATTGCTTAAGAAAGTTCTTGAAAACGGGAAATATTTCGTTTCTAAACTTCAAAAATTGAAAGAAAAAAATAGTTTTATTAAAGATGTCAGGGGACTGGGACTGATGGTCGGAATGGAGCTTGATTTCAAAGGTGCAGATATAGTAAAATTCTGCAAGGTTAAAGGCGTTCTTATAAATTGCACCAATGACAAAGTTTTAAGATTCCTTCCCCCGTTAATTATTAATAAAAAGGATATAGATAAAGTTATTGAAATATTGGAGGACGCATTTATATGGCAAAGATCAAAAAAGTAGTTGTCGCTTATTCCGGCGGGCTTGATACTTCTGTTATTCTTTCGTGGATAAAGGAAAAATATAATGCAGAAGTAATAGCCTGTGTTGTCGATGTAGGCCAAAACGAAGATCTTAAAGCAATAAAACAGAAAGCTCTTAAAACAGGAGCTTCAAAAGCCTACGTTGTTGACGCCAAGAAGAGATTCGTTTCTAATTATATTTTTCCTGCAATTAAAGCAGGAGCCATATACGAAGGAAGATATCTTTTGGGTACAGCTTTGGCAAGGCCTGTAATCGCGGAAAAAATTATAGATATCGCAAAAAAAGAAAATGCGGATGCGGTTTGCCATGGCGCGACAGGAAAAGGCAATGACCAGGAAAGATTTGAGCTCGCGTTTAAAGCTTTGATGCCGGAAATTCAAATAATTGCTCCCTGGAGGGAGTGGGATATTAAGTCCAGAGAAGATGCAATAGCTTATGCTAAAAAAAGAGGGATACCTGTTCCCGTAACGAAAAAAAAGCCCTATTCTTCCGATGCAAATCTTTGGCACATTTCATATGAGGGCGGAATACTTGAGGATGTTAAAAACGAATATGATGAATCAATGTTTCAACTCACCGTTTCTCCGGAAAAAGCGCCGAATAAAGCCGCATTCGTCACTATCGGTTTTGAAAAGGGAATTCCTATTTCTGTAAACGGCAAAAAACTTGATCCGGTATCACTGGTCAATGCTCTTAATAAAATTGGCGGGATCAATGGCATAGGAAGAACGGACATTGTTGAAAATAGGCTTGTCGGGATGAAATCCAGGGGAGTGTATGAAGCTCCCGGCGCAACTATTCTTTATGCCGCGCATAGGGAACTGGAATCTTTAACAATAGACAGGGATACAATGCATTATAAAGATTTATTAAGCCAAAAATACGCCGAGATGGTTTATTACGGGCTCTGGTTTACTCCGTTGAGGGAAGCGTTGGATGCATTCATTGATAAAACTCAAATAAATGTTACCGGATCTGTAAAATTAAAATTATACAAGGGGAACATAACAGCGGCCTCAAGAAAGGCTGAAAAATCGCTTTATTGGGAAAAACTTGCTACTTTCGGGAAAGACCAAATTTATAACCAGAAAGATGCAGAAGGATTTATAAACCTTTTCGGCTTGCCGATAAAAGTGAAAGCACTTCTTGATAAAAGCAGGGGTAAGGGATAAGTGGTAAGGGTTAAGTTGAAACTTAAGCAAATATTTATTATTTTTCTATACCTGCCCGCCGGCGGGCGCGGCGCTAAACGCTATCCCTGCCCGCCGGCAGGCGTGGCGCTATACGCTAGGAGAAAAAATGGATAAATTTCAGGAATTTATTGGTTCGTCTTCTTTTGACAGCAGGCTTGCGCCTTATGATATTATAGGTTCAATTGCTCACGTAAAAATGCTGGTACATTCCGGCATTATTTCAGGTGCGGAAGGTAAAAAAATTGTCAACGGGTTAGAATCAATCTTAAAAGACATAAAAAAAGGTAATAAAATATCTGTTGCGGAAGATATCCACTATTCGGTTGAAAAAGAATTGATTAAAAGGATAGGTTCAGTCGGCGGTAAAATGCATACCGCAAGAAGCAGGAATGATCAGGTAGCGCTGGATTTAAGGCTGTATTTAAAAGATGAAGCCGCAGGAATAATTGAGCTTATTGAAAATGTTCAAATATCCATACTGAATCAAGCGCAGGCAAACATCAAGTTTGTTATGCCGGGATATACGCACCTTCAGCCGGCGCAGCCCGTTCTTTTTTCGCACTATCTGCTTTCATATGCGTGGATGTTTGAAAGAGATAAATCAAGGATAAATAACTGCCAGGAAAGAGTAAATATTTTGCCTTTGGGAAGCGCTGCTTTAGCAGGGACATCATTTCCGATAGATAGAAAATACACGGCAAAACTTTTAGGCTTTAAAGAAGTAAGCGAAAATTCAATTGATGCGGTTTCTGACAGAGATTTTGCAATAGAATTTATTTCAGTTTTAAGCATAATAGCCGTGCATCTTTCAAGGCTTGCCGAAGAACTGGTTATTTTTTCCAGCGTTGAATTTGATTTTTGGGAACTTTCTGACAAATTTACTTCGGGATCTTCAATTATGCCTCAAAAGAAAAATCCTGATTCTGCCGAAATCATAAGAGGAAAAACCGGAAGAATTTTTGGCGATCTTTTTGCAATTTTGACGATAATGAAGGGTTTGCCTCTGTCATATAACAGGGATATGCAGGAGGATAAACCTCCTTTATTTGATGCCGTTGATACCACAAGAATAAATCTGGAAATTATGGCGGAAATTATCAGCACATTAAAAATAAAATCCGAACAGATGAAAAAGTCAAATGAAAAAGGTTTCCTCGGGGCAACCGAGATAGCCGACTATCTTGCGAAATGCGGTGTTCCCTTCAGGCAGGCGCATGAAATTGTTAAGCAGATGGTTTTATTTTGCCAGACAAAAGGAAAAACATTGAAAGATCTTTCAATTGAAGAATATAAAAGTTTTTCAAAGTATTTTAATATCGGAATTTACGATAAAATATTGCCTAAAAAAATAATAAATGAAAAAAAATCATACGGCGGGACTTCAAGGGATTCTGTTTCGCTTCAAATTGAAAAATTAAAAAAGCTGGTGAAAAAATGAGGAAACATTCGTTCCTTTTATTAGTAATATTTTTATTATCTTTTGAAATAGCGTACGGCGAAAATGTTCAAAGGGTCTTAACTATGGAGGACGGTATCTCTACAGCCATGATGAACAGCCAGGATTTACTTTATATTAAAGAACAGGTTTTATATTCAAAATATACCGTAGACGAGGCAAAATGTCAGATTTATCCTAAAATTGACCTTAATGTCAGCGCATCTCGTTTTGATAACGCAATTCCGTGCGTTCTTCCGCCTTCATTCAGTTCAATTTATCTTCCTCAGGGAAATATTGACACCTATTATTCAACGCGTTTTTCTTTATGGCAATACTTGTATGCAGGCGGAAGATATACAACAAACTTAAGACTTGCTGAAACAAAATATTCCGAGATGCAAAGCCAATTTGAAGCTATGGCAAACCAAGTTGAATTGCAGGTTAAGAAAGCGTTTTATGAGTGTCTTTTAGTTAAAGAGAAAATAAGGATATATGAAAAAGCAATCACTGAAGGGGAGAAAGAAAAAATCACGGGATTAGCCAGGCTGAAATCGGAGTTGATTAAAGCAAAACATAATTATGAAAAACTCCTTTTAAAATTCATAAGTACTGTAGGAATTGAACTTGATACCGTCATAGAAATAAAAGGAGAATTAAATCCTCCGAAAGAAGACTACGACCTTGAGAAATGTCTTGCATGGGCGTATCAATATCGCCCGGAATTGAAACAAACGCAGTTTCGGGAAACAATGGACGGATTGAGGGTAAATCTATCTATTATAGAACGATACCCAACCATTACTTTGGGTGCAAACTATGATTTATTCGGTGAAAAGGTTTCTTTAGATCAAAGAAGCTGGAATGCCACAATAAATATGAATATTCCATTATTTGACGGGTGGGTTTCAAGTACGCAATACCGGCAAAGAAAAAACCAGGCCAGGCAGGGACAGCTGAAAAGAGCGCAGATTGAAGATCAGATACGTTTTGAGGTTAGAGACGCGTATCTGGATTATGCTTTCTGGAAAGCACGCCTTAACGATCTGTACAAAAAAGCTCAAGCAGAAAATATAGAAGAAGCATTATCACGCCTGGATACGATTTATGAATCTCTTTTAAGCCAGGCAAATCTTGAATGGTCAATCGGTAAATCTCTGAAACAGTAGCCATAGAAATACTTTCCGAAATCTTTCCCAAAAACAGGAAAAATATGTTATTTAGGAATAGTAAATTACTCAAAGTTATTGTCGTATTTATTTATTTCATATCTATAAATATTCCCTATTTATCTGCTATAGATGAAGAAAAAATCATTACCGATTATTTTTGGCAGAAAGTAAGGACACTTTCACCTAAGGACCGTCCCAAAATAGCTTTGGTTTTGGGAGGCGGGGGCGCGCGGGGGCTTGCGCATATAGGAGTTTTAAAAGTTTTGGAAGAAGAAAAGGTGCCGATTGATATAGTGGTTGGTACCAGCGTTGGTTCTTTAATCGGAGCCCTTTATTGTTCAGGGATTCCGGTAGAAAAGATTGAAAAAATGGGGGAAGATGTTCAATGGGACAAAATTACAAATATGGGGAGCATCACCCTTTTAAAACTTTTTTTGTCAGAACAGCTTCTTTCAACTAAAAAAATGGAAGATTATCTTGCCCGCACTATCGGGAATAAACGGTTTGATGAAATGGACAAAACTTTGGCATGTATCGCGACTGATATAAATACAGGTGAAATGATAGTATTGAGGGAAGGAAGCGTCGCTTTTGCAGCAAGGGCAAGTTCAACAATACCCGGAGTTTTTGCGCCGGTTGAATATCGGCACCGATATCTTGTTGACGGAGGGATTTCATCCAATATTCCCGTGGATACCGCCAAACTGCTCGGCGCTGACATTGTTATAGCGGTATCGGTAACTTCGGATATATCCAAAAGTAATATTTCTAATGTTTTGATGACGCTTACGCAGTCAATCTATATACAAGGCAGTGTCCTTAATAAAGAACGTCTCAAAAATGCTGACATCGTAATACAGCCGAATGTCGGCGATATATCAGCGATAGACCTGGGGCGTTTTGAAGAATGCATTGATGCCGGAATTATTGCCGCGCGAAAACTAATTCCTCAAATAAAGCGTTTTCTTATTGAGAAAACAGATGACGATAAACTTTTCAACTAAATTAATTCATATGAATAAAATCTTCGCGTTTGCTATAGTAGCGGCTTTTTCCGTAATTTATTTTGCTTCGATTTCTTTTGCGTTAGAAAGAGAACCGCTCAGGAGCGAAGAATTATCTTTGAAACTGCAAAAAACTTCTAAGGAAAAAGTTAAGCTGGCAATCCTTGTTGAATTAGCGGACGAATACAGGCTGGAAGAAAACTTTGATAAAGCTTTCCTTACTTGTAATGAAGCGCTGAACCTTGATCCGGATAGAAAGAAAAAACAAAAAATATTTCGCATTATCGGCGATATCTATTTTGCAAAAAAAGATTTTTCACACGCAATAAATTATTACCAGGATGCTGTCGCTCTTGCGCCCGAGCATGAGGGCGTAAGGCTTTCACTTGCTAAAGCTTACGAAGAGAGTGATTTGTACGAGCTTGCGATACAAGAATATTTAAAAATTCTTAAAATGAACCAGAAATCGTTTGAGGCAAATTTTAGCTTGGGAAATCTTTATCTAAGGGAAGGATTTCCCGACAAAGCTTTAAGGTATTACAGAAGGGCTCTTTCCATAAGAATTGATGCCCGCGTTTACAGAAATCTTGCCGTTTGTTATGAAAGCTCAGGCGAAATAAATTTAGCCATATCAGTTATAAAGAGCGCCGCTGCAATAAATACGGTGTATGAAGATTATATAGATTTAGGGAGACTATATTCTGCGAAGAAAAAGTACAAGGAAGCGGAAGAGTCATTTGTGAAAGCTTTGGATTTAAACAAAAACATAATAGACGGATATGTTTATCTCGGATTGTTGTATATTGAAAATAATGACATTGAAGCGGCAAAAAATACATTTATTTCCGCTTGTGAAGGATTTCCCGATAATGCTTTAGCGCATTTTTTTCTTGGAAATATTTATTTTAAAGAAAAACTGGTTAGTTTTGCCAAAAAAGAAATAGAAAAAAGCAGTAAACTGGCAAAAGACGATATCCTTAAAAAATACAGTCAAAGATATTTAGAATTCATTAATAAGACGATTCGATGAATGCTTGGGAAAAATTTAAGAAAAATGTAGAAAAATCAGGGCTTATTTCAGCCGGAGATAAAATTCTTCTTGCGGTATCCGGAGGGCCTGATTCGGTATCTTTACTGCATCTTTTTTGGCGGCTAAAAAAAAATATACCCATTGAGTTAGCAGTAGTCCATATGGATCACGGTCTAAGGAAATCGTCAAAAAAAGAACTTCGGTTTGTCGAAAATCTTTCCGAAAGGTTTGGCGTTCCGTCAATAACCCAAAAATTGCCTGTTAAAAAGTTTTCCGAAACCAATAAAATTTCGCTTGAAACAGCGGGAAGAAATTTGCGTTACGATGTTTTGTATGAAACCGCAAGAAAACTCAGGTATAATAAAATTGCTACGGGACATACAGCAGATGACAACGCCGAAACGGTTATTATGTGGATGATAAGGGGCACAGGAACTGACGGTTTAGGGGGAATACCGGCTTCAAGGAAAATACGAGCAGGACTTGAGATTATCCGCCCGCTTCTTCCAATTACTAAGGAAGAAAT
>JAPLKN010000048.1 GCA_026388075.1 Elusimicrobiota bacterium | reverse complement strand
AAATATAAAACGGTGCCTCTTGAATGATATTCGAACTTGGTTTGTTGAAAATCCGCCTGGGGTGGAAGCGAATCCGCAAGGATGATGAACTTCCTTGACCGGCTTTCCCTTCCCCTGTATTCGACGAGCATTTAGGACGATTTACCCCGTTAGAAACAACAAAACATTTTAAAGAAGTATGAAATATTGCAACGAGAACTTAACAGCTTTTCGTAATTCTGCCAGTATTATTCGGTTTGTATTTTTCTAACGGGGTTTATTTTTTTATTCCCGCGCGCTATAAGGAGTTTTTTTGGGCTTCGTCCGCCCTCTGCTGCTTCGCAGCAGCAAAGCCGTAGAAATATATTTTTACTCCGAAAATTTGTTCCCTTTACCAATATTACATTTAGAACAAAGGGTCTCTAAGTTCTCAAGTACCGTCTCACCACCATTTGCCCAAGCTGTTTTATGGTCAACATGCAGTATTATTGTAGGGTCTGTTGCTGGGGATCGCCCACAATGCTGACATTTAAAATTATCACGCTTCATAATAATAAACCTAAGTCTAACCGAAACAGCCCTATAGTTATCATACTCTGCCCTAGAAACCAAATTCTTTTTTAACCCTAACGCAACTCGTTTTAAATCTGCTATTAATTCTCCGTCCGAGACGTTTCCGTGATATTCATCTAATTCAAATTTCATAAGCTTATTTGCTATTCTTTTTCATATCTAACCGCAAAATCTGTTTTTCCCGTTCAACTTCCGCAATCAGTTCTTTTTCACTGGGAATATATAGCTTATATTTTGAAGCGAATAGTTTTTTATTTTTGTTCATAACGGAGTATTTGACGACAGTTTCATCTTTTTCTGAGCAAAGTATTATCCCGATTGTGGGATTATCTCCTTTTTGTTTCATCTTATCTTCAAAAAGCCTTACATACATATCCATTTGCCCTATATCCTGATGTGTAAGCTTTCCTGTCTTTAAGTCAACAAGAACAAAACACTTAAGAATATAATTATAGAATACCAAGTCTATATAGAATTCTTTGCTTTCCGTTGAAATTCTATGCTGTCTTGATACAAATGTAAACCCTTTCCCAAGCTCAAGAAGAAACTTTTGCAGTTGGTTTAAAATTGCCTGCTCAATATCTTTTTCCTGATGCCTTCTGTTTTCGTCCAAACCTAGAAAATCAAGCACATAAGGGTCTTTTATAAAATCGCTCGGCTGCGCCGGTTGAATTTGGGCTGCTTTATTGGACTCTGCCATTAATGTCCGTTTATTTTTACTAGTCAACAATCTCTCATAATAGTGTGAAACTATCTGACGCTCTAAGGCGCGGGAACTCCAGCCGCATTCTGCCGCTTCATTCATGTAATATACCCTTGCCTGATGATTTTCTACACGCATAATTAGACGATAATGGGCCCAAGACAATTCACTACGCAGTGCGTAGCGAATCTGTCCGTTTTCAGAAAAAGACAGATAAAATTGACGAAAGTTGCGGATGTTTGCTTCCGAAAACCCTTTACCAAGCTCTTTGGTAAGACGTTCCGACAAATTCTTGAGCAAATATTCGCCATATTCGGCGCGCTTACTTCCTTCCTGTTCTTCCTCAACGATTCTTTTGCCAACACCCCAATATGCCTCAACCATGGCAAAATTAACAGCTTTGTAGGCATTGTTCCGTGCTGTTTCTAGAATTTTTCTAATGTCATTATAAAAGGCACTACTCACGGTCAATTTATTCATATATTAACTCATTGGTTCGAACTTCAAAATTTTCGAGCGGGCTTTGTCCTATGATCCCGTATAGAAGTCCTACGGGACAGGACCCAAAATGCCTTGGAAAATCATTTCAAATTTCAATTCCAGCCTTCCCCCCGAAAAGCTTTTAAAGTCAAAATTTTCTGAAAGTGAGATACAACGGTGTCTCTTGAATGATATTCGAACTTGGTTTGTTGAAAATCCGCCTGGGGTGGAAGCGAATCCGCAAGGATGATGAACTTCCTTGACCGGCTTTGCCTTCGTCCGCCTTTGGCGTCCTCAGGTGGGCGTCCTCCCGCCACAGCGGGACTCCATTGAAATTAATTTAGGAAGTTGTCGCCCCGCTCAAAACGATTTATTTTTTTAAAGTGGTGAGTTTATCGAACCATTCCCGCGCGCTTTAAGGAGTTTTTTTGGGCTTCGTCCGCCCTCTGTCGCTTCGCTCCAGCAAAGCCGGAAGACTTAGCCATCGCCACCCCGTTTAGGGGTCGTTGCCGTTCGGGAAACTGCGGTTACTCTCCGCCCTCCGCAAAGCTTCCCATTTGCTACGGGCGGGTCCTCGTTCCCTTATTCACTCGTCGCTTCTCGCTCGCCATTCCGCAACTCGGCGGAATGTATTTGCCTCGTTGCTCCATTACCGGCGGCTCGAAAGCTTCCTCGCCCCTTCATCGCCCCGATACATCGGGGCAATTCGGGCGTCAACTTGGCGCTGGCTAGCAGACTGCCCAATTAACTAAATGACTTATTAGGTAAAGCCCCTTCCCCCCAACCCCGAAATATTCGGGGTTAAAACCCTCGGTCGCCCTTCTCCCTCGCCCAAATTCGGGCTACGGGTTGGGCGGGCAAGGGCCAGTCTGCTTTATTACCCCCCTTCCCCAATGATCAATTTTCTCGCTTTTCAAAACTGCCGAAACATTCTACCAAAGAAATTATCTATTTCAAAATCCCATTCTGTTGTTTGGGGGGATATACTAGGTGTTTTTCGTGCATATTATTGAGCGTGCGTATTCTCAGACGATATACTCTCACTTGCGCACGGATTACGCTTGCCTTACGCTCGGTTTGCGCACGAATACGCACGGCTCCGTGCGTATTTTTCAGCCTATCAATGTTAAAAGTAAAGACCTGATCCCTTGGTTTTCTTAAGGTAATTCAACATTGGCACCCTCAGGATATTCCTTGCTTTTGGTCTTACCATTAATTTTGTATTTTATATTTAGCGTTTTTGTAACATTCGGTTCCGGATCTCCAGCTATATCATTTGAAATAACAGCGGACAATTTCCCATTTACAATTCGCTGATTCAACTCCTTAGTTATATTGAATGACTTGTTTTTCCCATATATGGCTTCTTCTATTTCTAAGATACTTTCTTCTGCCTTATATTTTATGAATGCATCTATATATTTCAGCATTTTAATTAGTTTTGAACTCATCTTTGACGGATCGGAAGTTATTACGCTATTATAACCATCGAATTCTGGTAACTCCTCATTCAAGCTGAAGCTAATAATTTTATTGGTGACGGAACTGTCTCTAATCAAACTTGTGTTATCTCGAATTGTATTAATTTCATTCTCAATTAACAATATTTGTCTAGAGTTGTCTTTATTGGTAACAACTGTTGGATTTTTTGAGCCGAATAATTGCCTAATTTTATTCGCCGCCCCACCAAATAAATTAGCATCATCATTAAGTTTTTTATATATTAAATCTTTATTCCATTCAGTTAAGAATTTGCCAAATACATTTGGTATTGCAGAAATTAATTTCTTAATTCCTTCTGAAAGTGCTTCTGTATTTTTTTCAATTTGCTCCCTGCCGCACTTATCCTGATGTGCTTTCTGCTTTAATTCCTGATACAATTTAACATTCTGGTCAAATAAGGTTGAGACATTATATCCCCATGAAGAGAATTTTTCCATATAGTTCTTCGAATTACTCCAAAAATCATCTATGTTAGGCTTGTCTTTAAGATCAGTTTGCAGATTATACATAGTGATTATATAGCTAAGATATCTATCAAATTCTTGAATAAATCTATTCTCATATTCAGTTGGAGCATCTAAATTGTCAGGTGGTTCATTAGGAATCTCTCCAAGAATACTGTAAGTTCTGATAGTTATATTTACACCTCTCATAGGAACTTGAGTAAAACTATCCGAATTGAACATCTTTAATCGATATAAGAACATATTGAAGTCGCGGATAGCCGCTGATTGAATTGAATCATCACTAGGGTCAAGAACTTTTTCACCGATATTTTTTGCTATTAAGCCATGTGAAAGATCAAACAAAGCACGTTGAATAATTTCATTTTCTTCCCATGCCGATGGCTTTGACAACATATACTTTTTAAACAGGACGGAAACTGCTTTATGTAGTTTTGCCTTTTTAGTATCATCATCTTCAATTTCAATTACAGGATGACCTTTTTCGTTAAATTCTCTAATTCTATCTTTGATTTTTGTTTTTAAATCAAAAAAGTCGTTTTTTGCTTCAAACGCCAAAGCTCTCTTGAGTTCTGTTAGTTCCTGAGTATTACCAATTTTGTTCTTAGATTCAACTATCTCATCAAAATATGCATTTAAATCATCCCAAAGAGGTCTAGATAAGAAATATTTTGAATTAAAAAAGGTATATTCTTTGGGTCTGTATAAAGATAGGCCTTTGATTCGATCATCTTGTTTCTTTATTTTATCATACCTGTATATTTCCTCTCCCCCTACAAATATAAAAATCGCATCGGACAATGTAAACAGATTCTTAAAAAACTTTAATACCTCAATCACTTTCTCTGCATCCAATTTATCTAATTCATCTATAACGTAAACTATTTTTTTCTTTTCAATCTTGAACTTCCTATGTATTTGCTCAAGATCGTATTCGAGATTTCCGATACTATTATCAAAAGCATATAACTCTTCCGCCTTAATCTTAGTCTCTTTAATCTCGCTTTTCTCTTTTCGCATTTTATAGCTAAACCATGCATCAACGAGAAATGGCAATGGCGATGCAACAATCAGTGGTAATAATTTTAGTAGCAAATTTTTAGTCTCTACTGTCAACATTAATATGCTGGCGGCTATAATGAATCCAAAATAGTAAATTGTATTCTGAATGTTTGATATAAATTTAAATTCCCTTGTTACTGTATTTTTATCTTTTTGTTGCTCTAGCTTTCCAATAGATACTAAAATGGAACATTCTTTTGCAACTGCTTTTTTATAAAGTTTTTCGATATCTTTCTTCAAATCATTGCTAATGCCTATCTTTGCGTCTATTGAAGCTGAATACAATCTGCGAATTAAATTTTCAATAATTTTCTTTGGGTGAATGTTTATATTTGCATCGCTATCTTCTTCTGCTTCTAACTGAGCCGCATTTAACAATACGACAAATGTGTTCTTCTTATTTT
>JAPLKN010000047.1 GCA_026388075.1 Elusimicrobiota bacterium | reverse complement strand
ATAAACAAAAAACTGATTTAGAAGCTAAAATAGCAGCTCTTGAACAGGACAATAAAAACCTTTCTAATTCTTTGAATTCTACTCAAAGCGAAAAAAACAAAATGATCAGCGATTTAACAGCAAATAAGCATGACCTTGAATCAAAAATAAAAGATCTGGAATCACAAATAGCAGGTTTGCAGAAAGAAAAGGACGAGGCTATCGCAAGCATGAAAAAAAGTTATGACAATCTTGTTGAAAATATGAAATCGGAAATAAATGAAGGTGCGATACAAATAACTCAGTTAAAAAACAAACTGACGGTTAATATGGTAGATAAAGTTCTTTTTAATTCGGGAGAAGCAGAGGTTACCAAGAAAGGCCGGGCAACTTTAGACAAAGTCGGAGCCGTATTAAAAAAGATAACTGATAAACAGATAAGGATTGAAGGTCATACGGACAATGTTCCTATAAAAAAGGAATTTCAATACAAATATCCTTCGAACTGGGAACTTTCAACATCAAGAGCGACAAATGTTGCAAGATATCTTATGGACAATACAGGGATTAATTCTAAACTTGTGTCAGTTTCAGGTTATGCGGACACGCGTCCGGTAGATACAAATGACACTCCTGAAGGAAAAACTAAAAACCGCAGAATAGAAATAGTGTTAATTCCTTTAGATTGATTTGTTATTCGTAACGGAGAGCATCAATAGGATTAAGATTTGCGGCTTTTTTGGCAGGCCAGACTCCAAAAACAATTCCAGTAACTCCGGAAAATATTAGAGCAAGAAATACTGAATACCAAGAAATTAAAATATTCCAGTTGACAAATTTTGACATTGCGATAGCTGTAATACATCCCAAAAGTATACCTAAAATACCTCCGATAAGACATACTACAATCGCTTCAATTATAAATTGAAACATTATATCCTTATTATTTGCTCCTACGGCTTTTCTTATACCTATCTCACGGGTACGTTCCGTAACAGACACAAGCATTATGTTCATAATCCCTATTCCGCCTACGATTAAACTGATTAAAGCTATGGACCCTAAAAGCAGCGTAAAAGTCCTGGTAGCTTGGGTGATCGCCTGCTGAACATCGGCCATATTTCTTATTTCAATTTCGTTTTTTCGGTCAAACGAGAGTCTGTGAAGAGCAGCTAAAAGATTTTTAATTTTTTCTGAAATCAGATCCATATCTTCTAATTTAATAACCTGAACTTCTATTGAATCAACATATTCTTTGCCTAAAACTCTATACATTGCCGTATTTACGGGAATTGCTATCATGTCATCATAGTCCCTCCAGCCTGAAGAGCCTTTAGTCGGGAGAATCCCTATTACTTGAAAATCTATTTTCATAACTCTGATAAATTTTCCTATGGGATTCTCATTACCGAAAAGATTCTTTCTTACAGTCCAGCCTATTAATGCTACCTTTGCGCGGCTCGTTACTTCATCAGGCGTAAAAAACCTTCCTTCGCTAGGGGATGAATTATGCATAACAGGATAATCTGATCCGGTACCATAAATCTGTGTATTCCAGTTTTTTCCGCCGTAAGTTAATTGACCCCTGCCTCCAACAGTTGAAACTATTCTATTTACACCTGCTATTCTATCTCTAATAGCTATTTCATCCAGCAAAGTTAGCCTGGTTACCGTGCCTGATCCGAGCGATATTCCTGCCGATCTAGACGGGCCTGCGCGGATAAAAAGGAGATTAGACCCTAAAGAAGAAAGATTTTTTTTCACATCTTCCTGAGCACCTCTACCCAATGCAAGCATAGCGATAAGGCTTGCCACGCCGATTAAAACACCCAATATAGATAAAATTGAACGAATTTTGTTTGAAAACATTGATCTCATTGCTTGCGAAAAATATTCTTTGATCTTTTCAATTTTTAAAGTCTTATGAGTTTCAGATACAGGTTTTGAAATTTTATGTTCTCTGTGAACGGATTGCTTCTTTTGGTCTGAGATAATAACACCATCGGACACTTTGATAATTCGATGGGCAAAATCAGCAATATTTATTTCATGAGTAACCATTATAATCGTTATTCCCGAATCATTTAATTCTTTTAAAATATTCATAATTTCAATGGATGATTTTGAATCAAGGTTTCCCGTAGGTTCATCGGCCAGAATTAATAGAGGATTATTTATCAATGATCGGGCTATAGCAACACGCTGCTGCTGGCCTCCGGAAAGCTCATTGGGTTTATGATAAACTCTGTCAGCCAGGCCGACTTTTATAAGAAATTCTATTTCTTTCAAGTTTTTTTCTTTATGACTCGAATAAACAAGCGGCAAAGATACATTTTCAAGAGCGTTCATTCTGGGAAGAAGGTTAAATTGTTGAAAAACAAATCCGATATATTTATTGCGCAAACTTGCCAATTTTTCATCGTTTAATTTTGAAACTTCCTTTTCCGAAAGTTTATAGGTCCCGCTGGAAGGTTTGTCTAAGAGGCCTAATAAATTCAAAAGAGTTGATTTTCCGCTTCCTGATTGGCCCATAATAGCAACGAATTCGCCTTCCGATATTTCAAGCGAAATATTCTTTAGGGCCGGAACATCAACGGTTCCCATGTGATATGTTTTAGATATGTGCTGCAGTTCAATTAGCGCCATTGTCGTTCCCTTTCTACTATCTACTGCCTTCTGTCTACTGTTATTAGCGGCGGCCGCCGCCCAAACCCGGCAGACGAAGCGCTTGGACTTTTTTCTTCTTGGGCCTGTTCGTTTCAATTAAAACCGTATCGGATTCGGTAACGCCGGCAATAATTTCAACGCTCTTATCGTTGCTGATTCCAGTTTCAATAAAACGTTCTTCAGGCTCGGAGTCACCACGCTTTAATAATACATATTTCTTGCCATTTTTATCTTTAACGGAATCAAAGGGGAGAATGATTATATTATTTTTGGGTTCGGAATAAACAAGAACAGATGCTGTCATCCCGGATCTAAATACCGGGGGAGTTTCAATCGGCAAGATTTTAACCTTGTATACAGTAACATTATTAATATCCTGTGATTCATAAGCAATTTGCTCAACAATTCCATTATATTTCTGGTCCGGATACGCATCTAAAATGATTTTCACTTCCTGCCCAATTTTAATATATCTTAGGTCAGTCTCATCAACATAAGCTTCTATTATAAGCTTATCTGCCATAACTAAAAAAGCATCGGTTTGTGAAATAGTCTGTCCCGGTTCATTCTTTC
Organism: Elusimicrobiota bacterium; assembly: GCA_026388075.1. Lineage (NCBI taxonomy): Bacteria > Pseudomonadati > Elusimicrobiota > Elusimicrobiota bacterium. The sequence continues at coordinate 17,032 of JAPLKN010000047.1, read as the reverse complement.
TTGCAATAATAAAACCATCCAGAGGGGCAATAATCGGCGTTGGCCTATATATATCTTCCCATTTTTTGTATTCCTGTATACCGCGGGCTCTTGCAGCATCAAGCATAGATGCGCGCTCGCTTGAACTTACCCAAGCGATAATAATACCCTTTTTTACCTTTTGGCCCTCATTAACCAAAATATCTTCAATTCTTCCCGGAACGGGAGAACGTATTTCAAGACGGTTTTTTGGGCTTATAGATCCGGTTTGGCGAAATTCAACTTTTATGCTTCCTCGTTCAGGATGAATTTCTATATAATTTGGCCCTCCGCTTCTAATACGCAGAGTTACAAAAAATAAAACAGAAACTAATGCTATAATTATAGTAATGATGGCCAGTTTTTTCATAATTTATTCTCCGGAACCCAGCTGATTTTTCCAAGCTGCTTGCGAAACAGAGGCGTCTCTCTGCGAGTTAAGATAATTCTTTTTTGAATTAATGAAATCATTTTCAACTGAATACCAGTCAATGTAAGATGCAAGGCCGTTTACATATTTTTGAGTTACTATGTCGGACTGCAGTTTAGTTGCTTCAAATATTTTCTTTAGCACATTACATAACTCATTTTTATCGAAAACATCATTAAATGCAATTAAAAGTCTCGTTGAAAGCTGATATTCGGTTTCTAACATATTTTTCTCAGCGACTTTTTGATTTAGTATAGCAATTTTTATGTCGTAAATATTTTTTCCTCCTGGGAAAAAAGGATATGAAGCATTTATTCCAAGATTCCAACTATTGTCTAGAGGAGGCCAATCTGCTCCAGATTTTGTGCTTGACCAGGAAAAGGAAACGGAAGGAAAAAGCGTGCTTTTTGCCAGTTTGATATTATATTTAGCTTTATCTAAATTATATTTAGCAATAAGATATTCGGGAGTTGTTTTTATTAAACCTTTTGTATTATCATCCGGCTTAAAATTTTCTGTTATAAAATCTCCCTGAACCTCAATTTCAGACAAATCATTCCTTCCTATGCTGTTAATAAGCTGAATCTGAGCCGTTTTAAGATACCGCATAGCGCTTGAAACTTCATATTCAGCATTATATTTATCTACCCGAACTCTTGATAAAGAGCCGAGATCTTCAGTGCCTGAATCATATTTTAGTTGTATCATTCCTAAGTTTTTCTGACGTTGTTTTAATATATCATTCGTCAGCTGAATCATCTGCTGAGCCCAAAGAAGCTGGAAAAATTTTTTTTTAAGATTATAAATAGTATCCGAATACGCCCTCCTATAATTTTGTTCGGCTATATCCAGATCGCACTTTTTCATTTTAACATTGCTGTAATCCGCAAATCCTGAAAATAAAGAAAGACTGGCGGAAATGCCGGTTTTATTATCCCTTGTATACTGCATAATGGTTTCAGTCTTAGTTGAAGTTGAAGTTAAAACTATCGGTATCATACCCGAATTAATAATCGTTTCATTTTCTTTATTAGTAATTTTTTTTCCTAAAACTTCGGACTGGTTTTGACTTACTGTTGCCGAAAGCTGAGGCAAAAAATTTGTATAAGCGCTGTAATAGTTCTGTCTTGCAGTTTTAAGGGAATCTTCAGCCTTTTTTAGAGTTGGATTATTGATCTTTGCATCAGACAAAACCTCTTCCCAGGAAGCACTGCTTCCATAAACAGGGGATAGAATACACAATAATGATAGTATTATAAAATAGTTTTTCATATTAGTATTATAAACTAATACTGGGATTTTGTAAAGGGATATTTTAAACAGAAAGCAAATAACTGTTGTAAAATCACTTATAAATGATGTAAAATATCAACAATAGGACTTTATAAATATAAAGAAAATCACCATTGTATTAATTATTTCTCTATGCATGTGTTTACCCCGTTAGAGAAGACCGCTGACTCCTGAGACTGTGTCATAACTCCACGTATTGTCATCCTGAACTTGGTTCAGGATCTCATTATCGTCGGGATGCTAGATTCTGAAATAAATTCAGAATGACATCAGGGATATATTTTAGCAATTATGACACAGTCTCTCCTGTCGGCAGATTGAAATTATGCTGTTGTCTCTAACGGGGTTTACCTTTGATTGGGGAGGAAAAAATGGATGAGCTCCAGACAGTTGAATATGTTGATATAAATCGCTACATCGGAACCTGGTATGAAATCGCGAAATACCCTCAAAGGTTTGAAAAAGGATTGGTGGGCATAATTGCTAATTATTCTTTTCTCCCTAAAGGAAAAATACGGGTAATTAATTCCGGATATAAAGCGGATTTTAACGGTAAATTGAAAACAGCCAAAGGAAAAGCCTGGATTGCAGACAAAAAAACTAATGCAAAACTAAAGGTTAGCTTTTTTTGGCCTTTCACAGGCAATTACTGGATAATTGATCTTGGCAAAGACTATGAATATGCGGTAATAGGCGATCCGAAAAGAAAATATTTATGGATACTCAGCAGAACTTCATCTATGGATGAAACTTTATATAACGATATTTTGAAAAAAATAGAAAAAATGGGTTATGATTTATCCAAATTAACTAAAACACCTCAAAAAAAATAGGGAGTGCTAAATGGAAGATAATAAAAAACTTTTGTCTGACGATAAAACTGAAAAATCAAAATTAGCTCTTTTTATAAAATTTGCTTTAGACGCAGTATTATTTACTTTTTCTGCCATATTTTGCACATTATTTTATTTGAACCTGGCATTATTTTTGATTACAAATTTTAATATTTCATCTTTTCAACTTAAAATTTCATTAATACCCAAAACAGATCTTTCAATGTTCGTTATAACAAGCCTCATTTTATTACTTCTTTTATTGCTAACAAAAAGATTATCATTAGTTTCAACTGTTTTATTTATTGTCAAATATCCATATGTAATAATTAAATATATCTTAATTTTATTTATACGTTCTCTTGCTATATTTGTAAAACTTTTTCCAAAACTTTCAATAATAACTTTTGCAATAATTATTTTATTTAATATTTATATTTCCTTGGATGTAGCAAATCAGGGATTTTTGAAAAAAAACATTCCCTATTTACTCATATTCCTTATACTTTTGAACATGCTTATACTTTTTGCATTTGTTTTTTCAGACATTTTTTCAATTTTTATACCTTCCATAAACGAAACCCTTGAAAAAATTAAAAAAAAGTTTTCAAAGGATCTTGAAAAATATTCAAAAACTTCTGATAAAAAAACTGAAGAAAGAATTGTGGAATCTTATTTCTTCCTTACAAGAATTGAAAAAACCATAAAAAAACACGTTAGCGTGGCTACTTTAACTGTTATTTTTACTCTTGTTTTCACAATGTCATTTTTTACGAATATTTTACTTTTTGGATTTCTTTACAAGGAATTAGACACGCTTTTTTCTGGGATTCTTTCAAAATCCAGCGGAATATCAAGCCTTACTGACAAAATTATTTTCAGCTTCTACGTTCTGCAAGGCAATGTTAATGTCCCGACTAATGCCTTGCCGGCCCCTTTTAAAGCCGCTATGATTTCGGAAATGGTTGTCGGAGTATTATATCTAACACTTTTATTTACTTTATTTTCTCATGTCTCTACGGAAAAACTTCGCGAAACAAGAGACAATATAGTTCGCTCAATAACTGAAACAAAAGATATTATAAGAAATATGGTAGATGAAAAAATAGATCTTGATTCAAAAGAAGAACTGACTAACCTTTCCATAACCTATGTATTAAGCGCCTTGATGATAGGCAATTTTATTAAAAGGGCTAAATCACTGAAAAAGAACAAACAGTGAAATCCAGTAAAACATCAACGATTATTCGGCGCAGTGTACAGGGGATAATATTCCTTTTTTTTGTTTATGTAATCTGGACAACAAGATATCCTTTAAACGCCTTTGTAAATGCAAAAAGTTTTTTTCAAATTGATCCTTTAGTGATGTTTATTACGGCAATTGCCGAACGATTGATACTTCCGGGAATGCTCCTGGCCTTCATAACTTTAGCTGTTACATTTCTTTTTGGGAGAATATTCTGCGGATGGTTCTGTCCTTTAGGAGCGACTTTTGATATTTGGGCATGGCTTACTAAGAAATTTAGAAAAAAAGGGGAAAAAGAGCCGTCAAAATTAAAAAATTTAAAATACTGGATTTTGTTTATTCTTTTTTTATTTGCTTCAGCCGGAATACAACTGATATGGTTTTTTGATCCCATCACTATATTTGTAAGAACATTTTCATTTAACATCCATCCTTTTATCAACAAATCTCTTGAAAATCTCTTCGCTTTTGTTATCCAAATTACCAATTATCCCCAATGGCTTGAACTTTTTTACTTCAAAATTAAAGAAGCTTTTTTAGCCGTATCAAATCCGGTTTTTCCTAATTCATTTTATATTTTCATTATCTTTTTAGCCCTATTATCTTTAATTTTTATAAAAAGAAGATTTTGGTGCAGATATTTATGCCCCTTAGGAGCTCTGCTTGCGATAGCCGCAAAATTTACGCCATTTAGAAGACGATATTCCTGCGGCATAAACTGCGGAAGCTGTAAAAATATATGCAGAATGAACGCTATAAAAAGCGATAATTCTTATATTGCTGAAGAGTGCGTATTATGCTTGGATTGCATAGATTATTGCCCGAATTTAAAATCCGCTTTTTCTTTCAAAAGCATTTCAATAAAGAATGAAAATATTTCTGGCTCGGAAAATACTTTAACTAGGGCTCAGTTCATTAAATGGCTGGGAGGAAGTTTATTTTTCATATCCGGATGTTCTAGAACACTGATAGCAAAATTAGGAATAAAAAGTAAAGTGATTAGGCCCCCCGCTTCCTTGAAAGAAGGAGAATTTGTTCAAAGGTGTGTAAGGTGCGGAAACTGCATGAAAGTATGCCCAACAAACGTTTTACAGCCGTCCTTAATAGAAAACGGATTTTCAGGCATTTGGACGCCGAAGTTTGATACAAACATCGGATATTGCGAATATAAATGTATTCTATGTGGCCAGGTATGCCCAACGGGAGCCATAAAAAAAATAGATCTCAATGAAAAAATGAAAACTATTATGGGACTTGCGGTAATTGACAAATCTATTTGTCTGCCATGGGCAAAAGAGGAAGAATGCATAGTCTGCGAAGAACACTGCCCTATCAGCAATAAAGCAATAAAGACCGATAAAATCAAGAACAAAAAAGGAAAATTAATTAAAAGGCCCTATGTTGATCCTTCCCTATGTGTCGGATGCGCAATTTGCGAAAATAAATGTCCTGTCGCCCCTAGAAAAGCTATAATCGTTAAACCAATATAATATTCATTAAAAAGGCTTGATTTTTGACTAAATATCAGATATAATTTTTCTGGATTTAACACTAGATTACCTATAAAAAAATAGGAGAGTATTATTTTATGATAAACAAAGGAATAAGAAGAAAAACTGTGCTTGAAATTCTTGAAGGATTAAAAATTATCCCTGATGACCAATTTAAGAAAATTGTTGAAGAATCAAAACTAACCGGGGAGCTTTTACAGTCCCTGGCGATAAAAAACAATCTTATAAACAGGGTGGAGCTTTTAAGAGCTCTTTCTTTGGAGTGGGGCGTAAAAGCGGTAAATCTTGATGAAATAGAAATAGATATTGAAGTAACAAAAATCATCCCTGAAGCCGCCGCGCGAAGGCACAGGGCCGCTCCTTTTATGAAAGAAGGAAATACTCTTTTTGTTGCCATGGCAGATCCGAGGGACTTTTTCGCAATTGAAGATATTCAGCTTAGAACCAACAGCGAAGTTCAGCCCTTTTTAACTCTCCCGGAAGATATCAACGGCCTGATTGATAAGGCTTACGGCATTTCTTCAGGAGGAGTTTCCGTAAGCGAAATTATAGACGACCTAAAAGAAAAAGAAACAACCGAAGGGGAAATAACTCTTCAGAAAATAGAAGAAAAAATTGATGTCACGGAAGTTGATGCGACTGCTCCTGAAGTTGAAAAGCTCGTAAATGCATTAATATTGGGAGCTCTGCAAAAAAAGGCTTCTGATATTCATATTGAACCTTTTGAAAACAGGCTTAATATTAGATACAGGATAGACGGATACCTTCAACCGGCACCTTTTAAAGTCCCTTTTTCTTTTAGAAACGCTTTGATCGCAAAAATAAAAATTATGACGGAACAAATGGATATTACCGAGCGCCGCCGGCCCCAGGACGGACGTATTCAGGTAAAAGCTAAAGGTAACCCTGTTGAATTCCGTGTTAATATCATTCCTACCGTTTTCGGGGAATCATGCGTTATGCGTGTTCTTGACCGGGCATCTGTCAGGGTAGATATGGATAAACTTGGATTTTTACCGGATACTATGGAAAAATTCAAGATGTCATTAATGAAACCTTACGGGCTGATTCTTGTTTGCGGCCCTACCGGCTCGGGTAAATCTACAACACTTTATGCCGCTTTAAACTCTATTAATGCTCCTGACATTAAAATATTGACTGCAGAAAACCCTGTTGAATACAACCTTCCCGGCATAATACAGGTCAATGTTATACAGGAAATCGGTTTTGACTTCGCGTCTGCCTTAAGAGCATTTTTGCGTCAAGACCCTGATGTAATAATGGTCGGAGAAATTCGCGATAAAGAAACTGCGCAAATTGCCATGGAAGCGGCTATGACGGGCCATTTGGTTTTTTCTACCATACATACCAACGACGCGCCTTCTGCCGTAGCCAGGCTCTCGGAAATGGGAGTGCCAAGCTTTTTAATCGCTTCTTCAATAGAGTGCGTGCTTGCCCAAAGGCTTGTAAGGCGCATATGTCCTGACTGCAGAGAAAAAATCAAGCTGCCTGAAGAGCAGGCGGCTGTTTTTAAGGAACACAATATTGATATTTCCGATGTTGCTTTCTATAAAGGTACTGGATGCAATACTTGTTCTTCAACAGGATACAGAGGCCGTATGGGTATCCATGAAATCATAAATGTATCCGACGAAATGAAAGCTCTTTTGCTTAAAGAAATCGCTGCCGGCCCCATACGAAATCTAGCCCGTCAGCAGGGAATGCGTACCCTTCTTGAAGACGGACTTATTAAAGTTACCATGGGCGGGAGTACAGTAGAAGAAGTTCTTGCCACGGCACAATAAATAACATAATATCAACAATCAAATTTCAAATGTCAAAAATATTGTATTTGCCTTCGGCAAATAGAGTTTAAATAAGTCCTCCCTTGTTTGCTTTGTGCAAACAAAACAGGGGGGACACCTAAATTTTTCCGCCCAAGGCGCCGCGCCTGCCGGCGGGCAGGGATCTGCCTAGGACACGAGATTTTTAATTTTTGACTTTTGATTTTTTTATTCTTGAAAGCCAATAAAACCCTAAAAACAAAATAAGCTGGACAAATATATTAAGCAAATAAGGCAGGTTTAATCATCTATGGAAAAAAATGTTGAAAAACTTCTTAAAAGCTCCGAAGAACCTTCTCATCAAGCGCTGAAGCTTCACCCTTTTTACAAAGGAAAAATTGAGATTTTTCCCAAATGCCGAGTAAGAGATTTTAATGATTTTGCCATATGGTATACGCCTGGAGTTGCAGCTGTATGCAAAGAAATACATAGAAATGCAGAACTGGCTTATGAATATACCAACAAATGGAATTCAGTCGCGATTATTACGGACGGAACAAGGGTTTTGGGCCTTGGCGATATCGGACCTGAAGCGGGAATGCCGGTTATGGAAGGAAAAGCCTTACTTTTTAAATATCTCGGAGGCGTGGATGCTTTTCCGCTTTGTCTTGGGACTAAAGACCCGCAAAAGATAATAGAAACCTTTAAGATTTTACAGCCTTCTTTCGCCGGAATAAACCTTGAGGATATTGAACAGCCGAAATGCTTTCCGATTCTTAACACGTTAAGAAAGGAATGCAATATCCCGGTATGGCACGATGACCAGCAAGGAACGGCCCTGGTAACTTTGGCAGGCCTGATTAATGCCTTAAAAATTGTTAAGAAAAAAATAGAAAATATCAAAATACTTTTGGTCGGAGCCGGCGCGGCAAATATCAGGATAGCAAAACTTTTAATGCACTACGGGGCAAATCCCGGAAAAATTATAATGATTGATTCAAACGGCACTCTGCATAAGGACAGAACAGAGCTTAAAAGCACGCATCCCGAAAAATGGGAGATGTGCGGTTTGACCAACGCTGAAAATATTCGCGGAGATATTTCCGAAGCAATAGACAACGCCGATGTATTGATTGCTCTTTCGGCGCCAGGCCCGGGAATAATCAGAAAAGAATGGATAACGAAAATGGCGAAAGGATCAATCGTGTTTGCGTGCGCAAATCCCGTGCCGGAAATCTGGCCGTGGGAAGCTATTGAAGCCGGAGCTACGGTCGTTGCTACGGGAAGAAGCGATTTTCCTAATCAGGTAAATAATTCTCTTGGTTTTCCCGGAGTATTCAGGGGCACCCTTGATGTAAGGGCGAAAACAATTACCGATGAGATGTGTATTACTGCTGCAGAGGAACTTGCCGGCTGCATAAAAAATATAAAGCCCGATAAAATACTTCCGACGATGGATGATTGGGAAGTCTATCCGAGGGTTGCTGCCTCCGTTGGGATAAAAGCGATTGAGCAAAAAATAGCCGGCAAAAAAATGAGCTGGGACGATATTTACAGACAATCCAAAGAGATAATAAAACGTTCCAGATCAGTCACCAAGGTGATGATGAAAAAAGGTTTTATTAAGAAATCCAGCGTATAGTTAAAACCAAAAGCAAGTCCTTTGACTTTGTATTTCCTATACGCTATCCCTGCCTCCGCCTGAGGCGGACGGCGCTAAACGCTAATAAAAATATGAGAGAAATATCGGCACAAAAAATTATTGAAACGGTTTCAGAGCTTTGCATAAAGGCCAATGTATTTTTGCCTGATGACGTATCCAAGTCTTTGGAAACTTCCGCATTAAACGAAAAAAAAGAGACTGCTTTAGGAATTTTCAGGGAGATTATTGAAAATATCAAAATAGCGAAGAATTCAGGCGAAGCTCTGTGCCAGGATACAGGAATCGCTGAAATATTCTTAAAAATCGGCCAGGATGTGCATATAACCGGCGGAAATATTATAGATGCGGTCAATAAAGGCGTTTACGAAGGATACAAAAAAGGATTTTTGAGAAAATCGGTTGTTAATGACCCTCTTGAACGTAAAAATACCGGGAGCAATACTCCTGCGGTTGTTTATACTGAAATTGTTCCAGGAGAAAAACTTGAAATAATTGTTTTGCCTAAAGGCGGGGGAAGTGAAAATGCAAGCACGCTTGAAATGCTTGCTCCATTGGAAGGCTGGGAGGGAATTAAAAAATTCGTAATTGAATCGGTTAAAACTAAAGGAATTAAATCCTGCCCTCCGCTGATAGTGGGAGTCGGTATAGGAGGGAGTTTTTCGTCAGCGCCAATGCTCTCCAAAAAAGCTTTGCTTAGAGAAATTGGTTCGGTTTCTAAAAATGATTTTTATGCAAAAAAAGAGCAAGAACTCCTTAATGCGATAAATGAAACGAACGTCGGACCTATGGGTCTTGGCGGAAATGTTACGGCAATGGCTGTTCATATAGAAACTGCTCCCTGCCATATAGCATCTATGCCGGTTGCAATAAGCATGCAATGCCATTCTTGCAGAAGAATGACGGCAACTCTCTAGGAAATAGCGTATCCCGCCCTGCGGGACTTCATTGAATTATATTAAGGAAGTCGTAGCGCATAGCGGATAGAAAAAACTTTTAAAGTCTTTGCAGTTACTATACGCTAAACGCTATCCCTGCCTCGCCGGCAGGCGGGCGCTACATGCTAAAATTATGAACTACTCATTGACCACAACTGAATTGATAGCTAAAATTCCTGATTTGAAGGTCGGGGACAGAATTTTATTATCAGGCATTATTTATACTGCCCGCGACGCAGCACACAAAAAACTTGAAAGTCTTATTAAAACAAATCAGCCTCTACCCTTAGATCTGAAAAACTCAATTTTATATTATTGCGGGCCGTGCCCTGCAAAACCCGGCAAAGTTATCGGATCTTGCGGGCCGACAACTTCATCAAGGATGGATAGTTTAACACCTCTAGTCTTATCTAAAGGAGTAAAGGCCACTATCGGAAAAGGCCCTCGTTCAAAAGAAGTTGTTGAAGCTTTAAAAAAATATAAAGCTCTTTATTTGGTTGCAACCGGAGGTGTTGGGGCTCTTCTTGCCGGTAAGGTAAAAAAATGCAAAATTGTTGCTTTTGAAGAACTCGGTCCTGAGGCAATTTACGAGCTTGAAATAAAAGAATTTCCGGTTGTTGTAGGCAATGATATTAACGGTAACGATATTTTTACAAAAAAATGAAGCTCCACGCATCAAGATGCGGGGTATCAATGCGTAATTCTTCCGAAGCCACCCCGCACAGTTTTGTCTAAGACCCCTAGAAATCGAAAATGCGATTTCAGGGACTTTTGTCCTGGAAATGTTTTCATTTCACAGGGCAAAACTAGACGTGGGGGTTCTCCCCGCCTTCATCCCCCCTGCTTCGTTTAGCGAAGCAACACGAGGGGGGTATTTGGCGAAGGAGAATAAAGGATAAAATATGCTTCTTGCAGTTGATATTGGCAATACAAATATAACTTTGGGCATTTTTAGGGTAAGCAAAGGAAAAATTCTGCCAAAACCCATTAAGGTCTGGAGGCTAAACACTAATAAAACAGAAAGTGCGGATAAATACGGACGAAAGATATTGGATCTTTTTGATCACAACAACATTAATTCCGCTGATATTAAAGCAGTAGCTATTGCAAGCGTAGTTCCGGTGCTGGATCCGATTTTTGAAGATGTATCATTTAAATACTTAGGCCGAAAAGCTTTTTTTGTTGACGAAAAAACTTCTTTTATAAAAATGAAATATGAAAACTTAAACGAGATCGGAGCTGACAGAATTGCAGATGCCGTTGCCGCATACCATTTTTACGGAGGGCCTGCAATAGTTATAGATTTTGGTACTGCCACGACTTTTGACTGTATTGATAAAAACGGCGTTTATTTAGGCGGCGTTATAGCTCCGGGACCTCTTATTTCAGCTGAAGCCCTTGCTAAAAAAACTTCTAAATTGCCTCAGGTTGAAGTAGTTAAGCCGAAAAGAGCGATAGGCAAATCAACTGTTAAAGGGATACAATCGGGGCTATATTTTGGTTATGTCGGCCTTGTAAAAGAAATTCTTAAACGGATCCGTTCCGAAATGGACGGGAATCCGAAAATTCTGGCAACCGGGGGACTTGCTGATCTAATAGTTCCTGAAATCAAGGAGGTGAAAAAAATCTTGCCGGATTTGACACTAGAGGGAATCAGGCTTGTCTATCAAAATTCAAAATAGTACCAGTGGATACTGTGGATAAAACTGTTTATAACTTTAAAAAAGGAGATTAAAATGAAAAAAGTAATTGGTTTATCAATTATATTATGCTTAACTGTTATTAATTGCTTTGCTTCTAATCCTTTTGATGAATTCAAGAACCAGATAACCGGCGTTGCGGCCGATATAGCCCAAAAGAATCTGGATAATTTAGCTAAAGACCTGGGACCGGTGCTTGGAGGCGGATCTTTTAGAAGCGCTAAAAATCTTGGATTGCCGGGTTTTGATATTGGGATAAGAGTTCCGGTTAGAAATGTGATTAATGAGGACGCTATAGTCAAAGCAGCCGGAATTGATTCTATTCCTTTGCCTATGCTCCAAGCAGAAATCGGACTTCCTCTAAAGATAGATTTGATAGCAAGATATACATCTTATCAGGACTCAAATCTAATCGGTTATGGCTTAAGATATATGATTTACGACAGCTGGATTCCCGGAATTCCATATTTGGCTATCCAATCAGTATATAATACGCTTAATGTGGATACAGGAGTCAATAAATTCAAGGCAAATACCTTAAGTACGGCGCTAATTGCTTCATGGAAGTTCGTTGTGGTTGAGCCGTATCTTGGCGTCAGTTTGGATAACACTTCTGTTGAACCCGATTCAAGCTTAAATATTGGAAAAAACGGAAGCGCGAATTCAGTTAGAATAGACGGAGGAATAAGCGTCTCACTTTTCCCGTTGACATATCTTCAGCTGGGTGTAACTTCGGCCGATAGTAATATTGGATATACAGCAGGTTTAGGAATAAAATTCTAGTTTTACGGAAACTGTATTAAGTTTTTTCTCAACCTTAAACTGTCTCATTCTTAACCTGCAGTAACGGAAACTGTATTAAGTTTTTTCTCAACCTTAATCTGTTTTATTCTTAACCTGTAGTAACGGAAACTGAATTACGTTTTTCTCAACCTTAACCTGTCCCATTCTTAACCTGCATTAGAAGGAGGAAATAATGGATAAATATATATGCACAGTATGCGGCTATATTTATGACCCGGCATTAGGCGATCCCGACAGTGGAATCAAGCCCGGAACACCGTTTGAAAAGCTTCCGGACAAATGGGTATGCCCTGTTTGCGGAGCGGGAAAAGAAGCATTTGAAAAACAGTAGGTAGTAGATAGGGATTAGTAGGTAGGATTAAGTCAAAAAAAACCTTTTATTTTTTTTAAAAAGCAGTTGCCTAAAACCTATCTACTACCTACTATCTACTGTCTACTGTCTTAGGAGGATTATGTTAGTTTATCTTGATAATCAGTCAAATACCAAGCTTGATGACCGAGTTTTCCAAGTTATGATTCCTTTTTTCAAGGAAAACTACGGGAATGCCCAAACCATTTATTCTTTGGGAACGATATCAAAGGACGCCATAGATAAAGCCCGGAATCAGGTGGCAAAACTTATCAATGCAAAAGATGAGGAAATTTATTTTACCTCATGCGGTTCCGAATCAAACAATCTTGCGATTAAGGGCATTGCGGAAGCTAACAAGCAAAAAGGAAAACATATTGTCGTTTCAGCGGTGGAACATTTCTCCGTCTTAAATGCAGCTAAAAGACTCAGCCAAAACGGTTATGAAATAAGTTATATCCCTGTTGATAAGTATGGGTCTATTTCTTTGGAAGATGTTAAGAAATCCTTGCGGGAAGATACGATTCTTGTTTCTATTCAGCATGCTAATACGGAAATCGGTACAATTCAAAATATTGAAGAAATTTCAAAAGTTGTAAAAGAAAAAAATATTATTTTTCACACAGACGCTGTTCAAACAGCGGGTACAATTGCTGTTGACGTTCAAAAACTAAATGTTGATTTGTTGACTCTTTCGGGATCCCAATTTTACGGCCCAAAAGGCGCTGCTGCGCTTTTTATCAAAAAGGGTGTGAGGATCGTACCTCAAATAGACGGCGGTGTTCAGGAAGGAGGCAGAAGGGCAGGAACTGAAAATGTTCCGGCTATTGTGGGGCTGGGGAAAGCGGCTGAAATCGCAATGAGTGAGATGAGTATCAACAGCGACAAAATAATAAAGCTTAGAGATAGGATATTAAATGAACTTCCTGAAAAAATTGAGCATGTCTACCTTAACGGCCATCTTTATCAGAGATTACCCGGAAATGTTAATTTCTCAATAGAGTTTATTGAAGGCGAGGGAATGTTCTTGTTTCTTGATCAGAAAGGAATCTGTGTTTCAAGCGGTTCTGCCTGCGCATCCAAAGCGCTAAAAATGTCGCATGTTCTTACAGCGATAAATTGCGATCCGGCCATAGGACAGGGATCAATCCTGATGACTCTTTCAAAATATAATTCGGATTCGGAAATAGACTATCTGCTTAAAGAATTTCCTCCGATTGTTAAAAAACTTAGAGATATGTCGCCTCTGTACGATTATTTTATAAAAACCGGAAAAAGGCAAGAAGCCGGTCCGGGCACCGATTATGAGCACGAACATGAACACGAAGAATAGCGGATAGCGTACAGTAGATAGCGTATAGGAAAGATCGAAAAAACCTTAAAAGCTTTTGCAGTATCTTATCTATACGCTATGCGCTACACGCTATACGCTAAAAAGGAGTTATCAATGGCTTTTTATTCAGAAAAAGTAATGGAGCATTTCCAAAATCCAAGGAATGTCGGCGAAATTAAAGATGCTGACGGCATTGGCACGGTAGGAAATCCCGTATGCGGGGATTTAATGACATTTTATATCAAAGTAAAAGATAACAAGCTTGAAGATGTAAAATTCAAAACTTTCGGCTGCGGCGCTGCAATAGCAGTTTCATCTATGGTTTCCGAGATGGCAAAAGGAAAAACCATTGAAGAAGCGTTAAAAATAACTAATGCTTCGGTTGCTCAGGAACTCGGCGGGCTTCCGCCGAATAAGATGCATTGTTCAAATCTTGGAGCGGACGCGTTGCATAAGGCAATAGAGGATTACCTGAATAAGAAAAAGTAGACAGGAATTAGTAGACAGTAGTTAGGGGAAAAGCAGAAATACTTCTGGATCAATACACCTACGAGGTGGCACTGAGCGAAGCCGAAGTGACTCCTCGTAGGTGAAATCAATTAGGCGGAGATAAAATGAAAAAAAAAACTAAAAAAATTAAATGTGATTGCGGTTTTTGTGAACCGGAACTGATATTAAGCTGCATTGAACCAGCTTTTTGTCAGCCGTGCACGGTGGAATTCATAAAGTGCGGTTGCGGCCAAAAATATGAAAAACATTTAAAGAAATGTCCGAAATGCGGTAAGGTCTCAAAAGGAAAGTAAGATGGAAGTAAAAAAAACTCTTGATTGCGCCGGGCTTTTCTGCCCAATGCCTATTATAAAATCCAAATTTGAGCTTGAGGAAATGAGATCCGGCGACATACTTGAAATTATTTCAGATGATCCCGGTTTTGAAAAAGACATTGCGGTCTGGTGCGAAATGACCGGCGAAAAGCTTATTGAGCTTAAAAAAGAAGGAAATATCCTTAAGGGATACGTACAGAAGAAGTAGTAAGCGGTAAGTGATAAGGATTAAGTTTAATACAAACAGATATTTTATCTTAAAACTTACCACTTAAACCTTATAAATTAGGTATTGGGGAGAATTATTATGGCTGTAAGAAAAATAGCTGAAAACATTTATGCTGTTGGTGTTGTGGACTGGAATGTCCGCGCATTTCACGGTAACACTTATGTAACCGATAGAGGAACCACTTATAATGCATATTTAATTTTAGATGAAAAAATTACTCTAATTGATACGGTTTACGGCCCGTTTGCAAATGAACTTATCAGCAACATAAAAGAAATAGTTGATCCTTCAAAAATTGATTATATAATCGCAAATCACGTTGAAACTGACCACTCCGGCGCTTTACCTGAAGTTCTCAAGCTATGCCCCAGAGCTAAGGTTTACGGAACTTCAAAATGCAAAGAAGGGCTTGAAAAATATTATCAGATCCCAATGGATTTTCAAATAGTAAAAACGGGAGATAAACTAAAAATCGGCAAAAAAACGCTTACTTTCGTTGAAGCCCCGATGATCCATTGGCCCGACAGCATGTTTACTTACTCAATTGAAGATCAAATTCTATTTCCTAATGATGCTTTCGGCCATCACTTAGCCTCAAATAAAACTTATACAGATGAAGTTGACGAATGCGCTCTTTGGGATGAATGCTCAAAATACTATGCAAATATTTTATGGCCTCTGGGAACGCTTATAGACAAAAAGATCAACGATGTAATTAAAATGAATATTCCGATAAAAATGATTGCTCCCAGCCACGGCTTGATCTGGAGACAAAATCCGATGCAGATAGTTGAAAAATATTTATATTGGGCAAAAAATTCCACAACAAACAAAGTAATAATTTTTTATGAAACTATGTGGAATTCTACCGAAAAGATGGCCAAAAAAATACTTGAAGGTATTAATTCCGCCGGTCTTGAAGCAAGGCTTTATGATGTGACCAAGGTCGACAGGACTACTTTAATTAATGATTTGCTTGAGGCAAAAGGCTTTTTAGCCGGATCTTCTACGCATGATAATGAAATGCTTCCTTCAATCGCGGGGTTTTTATATTTTCTTAAAGGATTAAAACCAAAGAATAGGATTGCCGCAGCTTTCGGTTCATTCGGTTGGGCCGGAGGAGCTACTGCCAAGATTGAAAACGAACTAAAAGAAGCAGGAGTTGAAATTGTATTGCCTTCTGTTCAAGTCCGTTTTGCGCCTACTCCCGAAGAACTTCAGAAATGTTTTGAATTCGGGAAAGCGTTTGCTGGAATTTGGGGACACAATACTTAATTCTCATTTAGTGATATTTTATTTCATTCTAATAATAATACAATTAAATCAGGAATGCGGTTGGCTCTGAAATTGAATTAAGTATTGTGTCCCCAAATTATTAAGGGAGGTTTTATGAAAGCGTTTAAATGCGGAATGTGCGGTTTTGTTTCAATTGACGGATCTGCTCCTGAAAAATGCCCGGTTTGCGGCGCGCCGAAAAAAATGTTTAAGGAGTCTGAAGTAAAAACTTCGAAAGATATTGCTACATATGGAGAATCCGAAAAAAAACATATCCCTTCAATTACTATCTCAAAAAAATGCGGCCTTTTACCCAACGAGGGATGTATCGATATTAACGTTAAAATCGGAGAAATAACACACCCTATGCTTGCTGAACATTATATTATGCACATAGATTTCTATATAGATACAAAATATGTTTCAAGGATGATGTTTTCACCGGACAAAATAAATCCCGCCGCATGTCTGCATATCAAAGTTCCTAAAGGGAAAATCACGGTTATAGAACAATGCAATATCCACGGCGACTGGATGAACGAAACAGACTTCTAAAAATAGGGACACTTCCCATTTATTTTGTTTTTCAAGTTTTTTTTATAATTATAAATCTAAAATATAAGAAATAAATTTTTAAACATTTGATTTAGAATAAATGGGAAGTGGGTAAGCTCAAGTTACCAATGCAACACTTGATTCCTGTATATTATACAGGACGAAAGGAGTTGCATATGACCCAGTATCACAGATTAACTGTTAATGAACGCGAAGAGATTAGCCTTGGGATAGCCCAAGGGCGCAGCAG